>JACDCK010000417.1 GCA_013817595.1 Pyrinomonadaceae bacterium
CCCTGTCCGGTCATCTTGGTGCATCTAAATCGACAAATTCTCTTTTGGGACGAGTCACGACCGACCTTGCTCCACCTCCCCGCGTTTGTGAACGGCTCGTTCCATTCCCAGAAGCTGCAGCGTTACGATCACTGTTCGGAAGCCTCGGCCGAGATGGCTGCGGCGCTGCTGCGGCACTCGCTCTTCTTGCTTCTCTCTCTCTCTGATCGTCGTCCTCTTTCTGCTTCTTTCGACGCGCGCTCTCTTTGCGCCACTGATCCTCGAACATCTTGCAACGCTCGATCCACGCTTCGTGTGCACGCGCGGCGAGCAACATCTGCACACTCATCACAGCTGCGTGAACGCCTTTCGCTTTGTCCTCCTTCCACTCGAGTGCTCTCAACCATTCGATGAGCGCTGATGGTACGTACGCCAGTGTGCCTAGGTGTTTGTCGTATGATGCGATAGCTATCAAGTGTTTGTTTGCGTCGGCTCTTGGCGCGGCAATGTCATCGCCACACGCAAACCAAGCTGGGAGTGCGTCGAGTGCGACGTGTGACTGCGGTTTTGTGGATCTTTTGAGTATGTCAATGACTTCGCTGCGCAAGCTGTGTCGACATTTGAGTTGCGTTGCCCAACAAGTGGTCAACACGTGGCAGTCGCGCTCGTCCATACGCTCGCAGCAGGGACAGTGTGCGTTCCAGCTGTACTTGGAGCCGTATCTTGGTGTGAACAGCGGTTTGTTCTGCGTGCCCTTTTCAGCGTCAATGCGAGAGAGCGCCTTCTCCTTCTCAAGTAGAGCGCCTCGGCGTGCTCGGTAGAGAAAGTTGTAGACGTTTGCCTGGGACGGGTCGGTTCGCCACGTTTGCATCACTCGTGCTGATTGTCTAAGATCGGTGCTGTCATCGAATACTGTACATGTAGCGTCCTTGGCTATAGTGTGAGGGTTTTTCTGCCGCTCATCTCGCTGTCGCTTCTTGTGCCCGTCCACTTCGGTTGCGCGGCGCCCATCATAGACCGTACGACGGATGTCCTCTCCTAGTCTTCGCTTAATTTTGTTTCCTTGCGCTGTAGGATGTACCGAGAAAGCGACAAAGTCTGGATCCATTACCGATGTGCCAGGAAGCAATGGTTCTGCCTTGCCGTGTGCGTTAGAAGCCATTTGGTCTGCCGCTGCGTTTCCCTCGAGTACGTGCATGTATCGGTCCTTGAATCGCTCTTGCATCTCGCGAAGCCGTTGTTCGTGTGTTTTGGCATCCATTGTTCGTGGATGATCAAGTAGATGGCTGTACACGTGTGAGATGCTTGTTTCTGTTCCTCCTCGTTGCAGAAGCACGGCTTGTAATTCGCGTTTGATGCGTGTCGTCACTGTGCTGTCGCGTCGAGTCAGCGCTGTGATGTGCTCCGGTGTCCGACAGTTTCGACCGATTTGTGCACACACGTCCATTGTCACTGTACTGTCCGTGTATATGAAGACTTTCTGTTTCAGAGGCAGCACTGTGAGCACATGCAAGACTGCACACAATTCGGCGTCGTTGTTCGTGCTGCTGTCGCCGTCCATCTTTCTCGAGTAATTCAGCGGGTGATTGCGACCCCAGTGCACCGCATAGGTCACGCTTTTCTTACGCGTCTCTGCACTTCCATCTGTCCACACCTCCAGCTCGTCATCGCCGGTGCGCGAACACAACATGGCATGGTCATCGTCGACGAGTGGGTTGTTGGCCCAGATCGATGCGCCAATTTCGCGTGCAATGTCTACATGCAAGGTACGACCGACGCTGCATAGTTGTTTGCGGATGGTTTCGTATTGCTCTGGTGTGAGTTTGAGTTTGAATAGCTTGTTGATCTCGTCTCGCGTCTTGATCACGTCTCTAAAGGCGCTTCCGCACAACTCGTGGTGAGCGCCGTCCGTGTAGTCCGGATCGTGCTCCTCGTCCTCGTAGCCGCTTGCTCGGCGTTCGTGAGCGGGCAGTGGTATCCGTTCGCACATGCGTAGCAGTTCGCTGCACAGCAGGCGTTCGCGTACGAGCTTGGATACGCCCAATTCGTCGCGTGTTTGTTCGTTCAGATAGGTGTACACGCTTGTGGCGCCTTCCTCTTGACGTGCT
>JACDCK010000418.1 GCA_013817595.1 Pyrinomonadaceae bacterium
CGCGTGGCGAAGAGTAGGTAGTCGGTGGTGTCATATTCTGTAATCGCGCTCGACTAACAGGGCCCGGAAAGTCAGAAGCTTTAGCACTTAACCTTGAACTGACCTACGAAGAGTATTGCTGATGCAGACTTCAAAAGCGCTGGACGGACCCTTTCTTAACGGCCGCGTGTGCCTGGTGGTTGGCGACATTACAAAGCAGACCGTCGACGTTATTGTGAATGCAGCCAATTCGACGCTTTTGGGTGGCGGCGGGGTTGATGGTGCAATTCATCGAGTCGGTGGGGCAGCGATTCTGGAGGAGTGTTGCGAGATTCGGAGAAGTCGGTATCCTCAGGGTCTCCCGTCTGGAGAGGCAGTAATTACGACTGCCGGAAATCTACCTGCTCGTTTCGTAGTGCATACTGTCGGGCCTATTTATGGTCGGCATGATGAACGCGAAGCAGAACTCCTGGCAGCCTGTTATAAGAACTCGTTGCGCCTGGCTGTCCAAAACTCTATGCTCTCGATTGCTTTCCCGGCTATTTCCACCGGCGTTTACGGATATCCGCCGGCCGAAGCTGCGGTAGCAACATCCCAGGCAATTATGGAGTTTCTGGCGACTGGCAATCTTTTAAATGAGGTGCGGCTGGTCTTCTTTAAACAAAGCGATATGAACGTATTTCTCAGGCATCACAAATTCAGATAGCCGTAACCGAACCGAACATACACGAAAAACTATTTCGTGCGATTTAGTGTCGTTTCGTGGATCGGTTTTTAATGAATCCCTGTTGCGACCATCAAGGCTGAAACTCTGGCACGTCGCACTATCCGTAATTGAGAACTGATTAGAAGGAATCCCGAAAATCGAATGATCGAAACAACTGAAGTTATCAACCAGACGACTGCTATTGTCAACTTTTTTTGGCCGCTTCCTCTGCGTTCCCTAGAGCAACTTTCCTGGAACTACTGGTGGAGTTGGTCAGCGGACGGAACAAGTATCTTCCGCGATCTTGATCCGGATCTCTGGGAAGAGTGTGAGCACAATCCGCGGCAGTTGCTTGCGAGAACGGCAGAATACCGTCTGATGCAGATGGCTACCGACCCCATCTACATCGAACGAGTACGTAAACTAAGCGATCGGTTCCTGCAATACATGGCGAGGCCCCTGGCCACGCAAAAAGGATCCAGCCAAAACGGCAGAAGTTCGATTAGTCCTGAGCATCCGGTAGCTTACTTCTGCGCCGAGTTTGGAGTTCACAATTCCTTGCCGCTCTATTCGGGCGGGCTGGGAATGCTGGCCGGAGATCATTTGAAATCTGCGAGCGATCTTCGACTGCCACTGGTTGCCGTGGGTCTGCTTTATCGCTTCGGCTACTTCCGACAACGCCTCAGGGGCGACGGTTGGCAGGAAGAGCATTATGGAGAAACCTATCCCGAGCAACTGCCAATCCATCGCCTCATGAGTGAAGCTGGCACGCCTCTGATGATCGACGTTTCGATGCGGGAGCGTGCGGTCCATGCTCAAGTCTGGCGCGCGGACATTGGTCACGTGCCCCTCTACTTGCTCGACACAAACATTACTGAGAACGAAAACATCGATCGTTTAGTAACGGGTCATCTCTACGGCGGTGACCGTGAGACGCGAATCGTTCAGGAAATGTTGCTGGGAATCGGCGGTATGCGGTTACTCAAAAAACTGAAGCTGGAACCGAGCGTGTTTCATTTAAACGAAGGGCACTCGGCCTTTCTGACTCTGGAGCTAGCTCGCGAATTGATTCAATCCGGCCTGCGATTTAGGGGGGCGTCCCAAATAGTGCGTGAACGCTGCGTCTTTACAACGCATACGCCTGTCGCCGCCGGAAACGATGAGTTTGGTGCCGACCTCGTGTCGCGGGCGTTTGGCCCGACGTATCACCAGGAGCTTGGTCTGACGCATGAGGAGTTTGTCGCCTTGGGCCGTGTCGATTCACAGGACTTGATAGAGCCTTATGGTTTAACGCCCCTGGCTATTCGGATGTGTCGTTCGACTAATGGCGTGAGCCGCAAACACGGTGAAGTGTCCCGAGCTCTGTGGCAGAAGCTTTGGCCCCAGAGAACAGTTG
>JACDCK010000154.1:2500-6997 GCA_013817595.1 Pyrinomonadaceae bacterium
AGCGCGCGCGCTCCGCTCAGAGCAGAAGCTCTGCAAAGAAAAGTACCACTGTACATTGACAACCGAAGAGTCATGCGAGGTAGAACCGCCGGGCACAGGCGCGGCGGCGTGACACTACCAAATGCAAATCGCAAATGGTAGACGGCACACCAAACCATACGAAGCTACGAAGAGCACATGGTGGATGCCTAGGCAAACAGAACCGATGAAGGACGCGACAGGCTGCGATAAGCCGGGTTGAGCTGCCAATCAGCGCTATCAGACCCGGATTTCCGAATGGGGTAACCCGGCGGTGTAGACCACCGTCACTCTCTGCAAAGAGAGAGGGCACGCGGGGAATTGAAACATCTCAGTACCCGCAGGAAAAGAGATCATTCCCCTAGTAGTGGCGAGCGAACGGGGAGCAGCCCAAACCGCACTCATGCCAAGCCGGTCGGCGTTGTGGGTACGGGGTTGTAGGATGACGAGGCGGCCGCGACCGAGGCCGCACGGAGTTACCAAGAGTCTGTTTAGTCCAAGTGCGCTGGAACGCGCTCCCATAGCGGGTGAGAGGCCCGTAGACCAAAAACAAGACACCTCCGCCGTCACACCTGAGTACCACCGGGCACGCTAATCCGGTGGGAAACCGGGACGTCCACGTCCCAAGGCTAAATATTCTGTTTGACCGATAGTGAACCAGTACCGTGAGGGAAAGGTGAAAAGCACCCCGGTGAGGGGAGTGAAATAGTACCTGAAACCGTGTGTTTACAAGCCGTTAGAGTGGAGGGGCAGGTCTGAGACCTGTCCGTACTACGATAGCGTGCCTTTTGGAGAATGAGCCAGCGAGTTACGGTTCTGTGGCAAGGCTAAGGGAGATACACCCGCAGCCGCAGCGAAAGCAAGTCTGAAGAGGGCGCACAGTTGCAGGACGTAGACCCGAAACCAGGTGAGCGACCCATGGCCAGGGTGAAGGTGAGCTAACCCTCACTGGAGGCCCGAACTGATGTCAGTTGCAAATGGCTCGGATGAGCTGTGGGTAGCGAAGAAATTTCAATCGAACCTGGCGATAGCTGGTTCTCCCCGAAATCGCTGTAGGGCGAGCCTCGTTCGATGGCGACGGGAGGTAGAGCACTGGCTGGGTGCGGGCTCCGCAAGGGGTACCAATCTCAACCAAACTGCGAATGCCCGCCGCTTAGGACGGGAGTCGGCGACTGGGAGATGAGTTTCAGTCGCAAGAGGGAAAGAGCCCAGACCGACCGTTAAGGTCCCCAAGTGTGAACTAAGTGGGCAAGGAAGTGGGATTACCTAGACAGCCAGGAGGTTGGCTTAGAAGCAGCCACCCTTGAAAGAGTGCGTAATAGCTCACTGGTCAAGTGATCCTGCGCCGACAATGTACCGGGGCTAAGTTCACCACCGAGGCGTCGGATTTCAGCTTAGGCTGGAGTGGTAGGGGAGCGTTGTGGGAGCATCGAAGCGGTACCTGTGAGGGGCCGTGGAGCGACCAGAAGTGAGAATGCTGGCATGAGTAGCGAGAAGCATGTGAGAATCATGCTCGCCGAAAGTCTAAGGGTTCCGACGGAAGGGTCGTCCGCGTCGGGTTAGTCGGGCCTAAGCCGAGGCTGAAGAGCGTAGGCGATGGACAACGGGTTAATATTCCCGTACTACCCTTATGGAGCGATGCAGGGACCTGGCAGCCAAGATCAGCCGGTTAATGGATTCCGGTGCCAAGTGGGTAGGCCGCTGACGAGGGGACTAAATCACCCTCCGAGGCCGAGACACGAGCGCGGGGCTACGGCCCAGAAGTGATCGGACGCGTCAGCAAGAAAAGCTGCTAAGCGATGAAGTGAGGGTACCCGTACCGCAAACCGACACAGGTGGACAGGTAGAGAATACCGAGGCGAGCGAGAGAACTCTGGTTAAGGAACTCGGCAAAATAGATCCGTAACTTCGGGAGAAGGATCGCCCTTGAGCGTGCACACCCTGGCGGTGGAAGCGTTCGGGGGCCGCAGAGAAAAGGCCCTACCGACTGTTTACCAAAAACACAGGTCTGTGCGAACACGCAAGTGGAAGTATACGGGCTGACACCTGCCCAGTGCCGGAAGGTTAAAAGGAGAGGTTAGCCGCAAGGCGACGCTTTGAATTGAAGCCCCGGTGAACGGCGGCCGTAACTATAACGGTCCTAAGGTAGCGAAATTCCTTGTCGGGTAAGTTCCGACCCGCACGAAAGGTGTAACGAGTGGGGCACTGTCTCAACCAGAGACTCGGCGAAATTGCAGTGACGGTGAAGATGCCGTCTACCCGCAGCAGGACAAAAAGACCCCGTGGAGCTTGACTGCAGCTTGTCATTGCGCCTGGGTATGGTCTGCGTAGGATAGGTGGGAGGCGCAGAAGCTGGGCTTGCGGGCTCGGTGGAGCCAACGTTGAAATACCACCCTGACGATACTTTGGCCCTAACCGCTCGCCCAACGAGCGGGACCGTGACAGGTGGGCAGTTTGACTGGGGCGGTCGCCTCCGAAAAGGTAACGGAGGCGCCCAAAGGTACCCTCAGGCGGAATGGAAACCCGCCGTAGAGCGTAAAGGCAGAAGGGTGCTTGACAGCGAGAGCGACAACTCGAGCTGGTAGGAAACTAGGGCTTAGTGATCCCACGGTACCGAGTGGAAGGGCCGTGGCTTACCGGATAAAAGCTACCCCGGGGATAACAGGCTAGTCTTCGCCAAGAGTTCACATCGACGCGAAGGCTCGGCACCTCGATGTCGGCTCGTCACATCCTGGGGCTGGAGTCGGTCCCAAGGGTTGGGCTGTTCGCCCATTAAAGTGGTACGCGAGCTGGGTTCAGAACGTCGTGAGACAGTTCGGTCTCTATCCGCTGCGGGCGGAAGTGATTTGCGAGGATCTGCCCCTAGTACGAGAGGACCGGGGTGGACTGACCGCTGGTGGACCGGTTGTGATGCCAATCGCATTGCCGGGTAGCTACGTCGGGGAGGGATAACCGCTGAAAGCATCTAAGTGGGAAACCGGCCTCAAGATGAGATCACTGGCCCCGTAAGGGGGTAAGGGCGCTGGCAGATTACCAGCTAGATAGGCCGCAGGTGGAAGCGCAGCAATGTGTGTAGCCGAGCGGTACTAACGCCCGAGCGCTTCGTTTAAAGTACAAGCTGCGCCTGAGCGCGGCGGTTGTATCTCGCATGACTCAAACAGACCCGCAAGGGGCGTGAGGAGGGTGGGTGATCCGCGCGGTGGGGGTCCACCCGGTCCCATCCCGAACCCGGCAGTTAAGCCCACCTGTGCCGATGATACTGCGCCCGTAGGGGCGTGGGAAAGTAGGTCATTGCCCACCCTCCTCACCCCCCTTGTAAACTCGCGGTTGTCCTCGTCGGTAGGTATGCTGGCTTCTATGAGCAGGCTTGCGCAAGCAGGAATCCTCATAGTTGTTCCGGCAGCACAAAAAGAGCACTGTACTTGTACAGCGCTCTTTTTGTTTTCCCCAACTTTGATCGTTATTCGATACGCCAGCAGCGCAGAATTTCTGATAGCTCGTCGGTGGGCACACGGACCCGGATGCTGTTCCAGAGTAGGCGATGATCTACCTCCGCTGTAGTGAGATAAAAAGAGCCCCGGTTTAAAATAACATCAAACAGCTCTTGATGGGAAGCCCAGGGTAAAACCAGTGAAAACTGACAGGATACCGGGTCCGTCATCGCCAACGTAATAATCATACACTCGCGGCCCCGCTCCACTCCATAACGTGGCGGTATATGGTTGATTCGACGAACACCCTCTGCACGAAAAACTCGTGCCAAATCAGCCACATCGGGTCTGTCACTCGTATCTAGCTGAATTACGGCCAGACGTGTAGGCTGGGATTCATCCCGAAAGAGGACTGTTACGATTCCTGCAAAGCGTATGGGCACGCGCGTTCTGTTGACGAAGTGTGTAAAGGCCGTAGTCTCTTCATCGTTCGGCACCCTGAGCCTACCTTTCCTGGTGGCAATTTCTCTTGGAAAGCGCTCCGTGATTTTAGCATGTCATCAGATACCCCATACAATGTACCTCATTATGAACAATTGGCATCCCATTGCATTCGTGAGCATCGTCGTCTCATCCATTATCATCGCTCTTATTTTCGCTCGTAACTGGAGCGACCCTAGCCCTGGCATGAATTACCTTATCTTCGCTTTGCTGCTGAATCTGACTGTCAACTGCATCAATCTTCTGATCAGTCGTCGGCGTCGGCGGGCCCTACAACACGAAAATCCTGCCACGACGCTCTCGCCTGAAGACACATGGCACGTTAACTCCATGAGGTGAAATCAATGAAGCGTCCCTACTGGCTTGTTCTCGCGACGCTCTCGCCCACGGTGGGGCAAGAGGTGAGTCTCACGGGTCGCCAATGGAAGGGGCCGAGGGACGTCTGGCCTGGACCTTCATCGTGCTGGCAGAGGGCGAGACGACCTTGCGACTGACGCGACGTGGGGCGACGGCGTGGAAGGCGATGAAACCCTTCGAGGTAATAATC
>JACDCK010000419.1 GCA_013817595.1 Pyrinomonadaceae bacterium
GAACCTAGGGTTGTTGTGGCGCGCCTACGTGCGGCGCTTCGACTTGGAGCACACCTTCCGCTTCCTCAAACAGGCTTTGGGATGGACCACGCCTCGGGTGCGTCACCCCGAGCAGGCCGACCGGTGAACGTGGCTGGTCTTGGCCGCTTTCACCCAGCTCAGGCTGGCGCGGGCGTGCGTTGCGGATCGGCGGCTGCCCTGGGAGCGCCGCTACGCCCCCGGACGCCTGACACCGACCGGGTCCACCGCGCCGTTTCGGCGCTTTTGGCGGAACTGGGGACGCCCGCGAAGCCGCCGAAACCCTGCGGGAGGTCGCCCGGAAGGCCGAAAGGCCGCCGTTCTGGCCGAGCCAAACGCTACCCGGCCCTCAAAAAGGCCGCTTGAGTCCGCGAAGAGAGCAAACGAGGAGTTTTGCGATGGACATAAAGCTCATCGCAAAACTCCTCGTGGTTAAAACGCAAGCTTAGAGGCTGCGCCAATATGCGAGTAGCAAATGTATCAACGCTCTATAAAACGGCGGCTTGATCGTTCGGAGAATTATCAAGTGCGAAAAGTTGCCAGCCTATTGGCGCAAGCCCTAGGTGTTCATGTTTGGAAAAAGCTGTGCTTGTGCCTCCCGCTCTTTTCTAATTGTTAGGTAATCACTTAACCTCTGGGCCGCAAGTTCGCAGTAGTCTCGTCTGATTTCAAACCCGACCACCTGTCGGCCCAGACTGAGAGCTACTACGGCAGTTGTACCGGAACCCATAAAAGGATCCAAAACCACATCCCCTGGATGAGAGGAAGACTTTACGATTCTTTCGATGACAGATATAGGAAATTGAGCTGGATGGGGGGTCCGCTCTTTGGCAGCCCGCTTGGTTCCAGACGTGACCTTGGGGAACTGCCAAACATCCGCCGGATTCTTCCCGATTCTGTTTACCTTGATCTTTCCATTCTTCTTCTGATTCGGATACTTCACGTTGGGGTCGCGTACGTCGTCCAAATTAAATGTATACGAATCTTGATCTTTCACGTACCAGAGAAACTTTTCGTTTCTAGGGGAGAAAAACTTGCGTCCTGCGACACCTGCCCCATAGTGCCAGACAATTTCTTGGATTAGGAAGAAAGGTATACGATTCCATAAAAGGTAAGGTATCGGAATAGCTTTAGCGCGGCCAGGCATTGAGAGATAGCCTAGGTTGAGCCAGAAAGCTCCTTCACTACGAGTGATGCGATACAGCTCCCGAATCCACTGAATGCACCAGTCCAAGTAGTCAGGAAGAGGCCAGTCCTTATCGTATTCCTTACCAATGTTGTAAGGAGGGCTCGTCACTGTAAGATCGACTACTTCAACGGGTAGATCCCGCATTGCTGTCAGGCAATCCATATTGTAAAGGGCGCATCCGTCCGCTTCATAATAGGGTGTGCCCAAAACCTCTCTGATATGCTCTATTCTCATATCTTCTTCAACTATTTCTGTTTACTGTGACTTATAGTGTACATAAATACGGATAGGCTATCAACTCAAGTCCCTCTAGTCCAATGTACCTCCGTTGGGAGCTATAGCCAACCAGGTTGCCCGTACTTCCGATTCCCATATATCGCCGTCAGAGTCATAAACTCCGTGTAAGCCCATCAGCGGTGCCTCACAGCTAAAGTTTAGCCCTTTACACAGTGGACTTCGCCTCTAAAGCCGGCATGACCTCTGTCCCGTAGCGGTCGAGCGTCTCCTCCTGCGCGTCGTGCATGAGGTAGATGTTGAACTGGTCCACGCCCATTTCCTTTAGCTGCGTCAGCTTGGCGACGTGGTCCTCGACTGTCCCCAGAACGCAGAAGCGGTCTACGACGTCGTCCGGGACGAAGTCGGTCGAGGGGTTGCCCGCCTTGCCGTGGTAGCTGTAATCGTAGCCCTCCTCGCGCGCCTTTATGTAGTCAGTGAGCGCTCTGGGTACTTCGCCGTCCTCCCCGTAGCGGGTGACGAGATCGGCGACGTGGTTGCCGACCATGCCCCCGAACCACCGGCACTGGTCTCGCTGGTGGGCGAGGTCGTCGCCCACGTAAGCGGGCGCGGCGACACAGATCTTTACGTCCTTGGGGT
>JACDCK010000010.1 GCA_013817595.1 Pyrinomonadaceae bacterium
GTACTGACGAGCATGGTGAAACGCGTCGATAATGCTGTCTATGAAATCATCAAAGACATCGTGAACGGACAATTCAAAGCCGGCTTTCATGTTTACGGACTTGATCGAGATGGCGTGGCTTACTCCATAGATGAGTTTAATAAGGATCTGGTGACGCCCGACATGATCCAGCAGGCGGAAGAAGCGAAGAAGAAGATCATGGCTGGAGAAATCAAGGTTACGGATGCGATGAAATAAGGCGAACTTAGTACTTAGTTCTTTGATGTGATCCTTTCCTCACGAGGAGCATGACATGGAGAAGACAAATTTTGAAAAGTTGCGGGTTTATAAACTCGCTGAGAATCTTGCCGATAGAATCTGGGACGTAGTGCTCAAGTGGGACTATCTTGCGCAAGATACTATTGGTAAGCAGATGATCAGGGCCGCCGACAGCATCGGGGCAAACATCGCGGAAGGAACCGGCAGGGGGACACTGCGAGACAACCGCAGATTCATAAGAATGGCTCGTGGTTCCTTGTACGAGACACAGCATTGGCTACGGAGGGCCTATAAACGAGCGCTGCTCAGCAAACAGCAAGTCGAGTCAATTAAGCCCATCATTAGCGAGTTATCCCCAACGTTAAACGCCTATTTTCGATCAGTGAACCAAGCGGCCGTAGATCAAACCAAGCGAAGCACAAAGTACAAAGTACAAAGTTCAAAAGCTTAGCTTTCTATGCTTGAACTGCGAAACATCACCAAGCGTTTCGGCAACGTACTCGCGAACGACAAGGTTAACATCGTCGTTAAGCCGGGGACGATTCATGCCATCGTGGGTGAAAACGGCGCGGGGAAATCCACCGCGATGCGCATCGCTTATGGGTTTTACAAAGCGGATGAAGGCGAAATTCTAGTTGACGGCCATGTGCACGACATCGAAACCCCTCACGATGCTATCGCGCTGGGAATTGGTATGGTCCACCAGCACTTTATGCTGGTCGACACGATGACTGTGGCTGAGAACATTGTGCTGGGCGCTGAACCCGGCAGTGGAATTGCGCTTGATCTGGTCCAGGCAAGTTTTGAGATTCGGCGGCTCTCGGAGGAATTCAAGCTGGCCGTCAACCCGGGTTCTGTGATTGAGCGCTTGTCAGTTGGCCAGCAACAGCGCGTCGAACTCATGAAAGCGCTCTATCGTCACGCGCGCCTGCTGATCCTTGACGAACCCACAGCGGTGCTGACTCCACAGGAAGTCGAAGAATTCTTCTCCATCCTGCGAAGAATGCGTGAGCAGGGAAAGACGGTAGTAATAATCACCCACAAGCTGACTGAAGTTCTCGCAATTTCGGATGAGGTTACCGTGATGCGCGACGGTCGTGTTGTGGGTCGTTTACAGACCAAAGAAACCAACGCCACCGAACTGGCGCGATTGATGGTGGGTCGTGAAGTACTTTTACGCGTCGAAAAGACACCGGCCAAAACAGGAAGTGCCGAGTTGAGTGTTCGGAACCTCTCAGTTACGGTCAGGGGTGGAGCTAAGCCGGTCAAGGACGTTTCGTTGGAGGTTCGCAAGGGCGAGATTCTGGGCATCGCCGGGGTTGAGGGGAACGGCCAAAC
This sequence comes from Pyrinomonadaceae bacterium, assembly GCA_013817595.1. Classification (GTDB taxonomy): domain Bacteria; phylum Acidobacteriota; class Blastocatellia; order Pyrinomonadales; family Pyrinomonadaceae; genus PSRF01. Next base: position 1,597 of record JACDCK010000010.1, read on the forward strand.
GGAGCTGATGGAAGCTCTTGCCGGACTACTAAGCCCCTCGCAGCTTTCCGGTGAGATCCGAATTGAAGATCGGGACATCACGCAGGAAGGTGCGCGACTGCGGCGAGAGTTGGGGATAGCTCATATCCCGGAGGATCGACATCGACGTGGTTTGCTGCTCGAATTCGATCTCGCGGAGAATTCGATTCTCGGCGTTCATTATCGCCATCCTATCGTTGCTTACGCCGGCACCTTCCTGGACAACGGCGCTATTCGCAGGCGCGCAAAGGAAATCCTCGAGGGCTTCGACGTCCGCCCGGCGAATCCGGATCTGCCCGCGCGCGCCCTCTCCGGCGGCAACCAGCAAAAACTGATCATCGGCCGTGAGTTCAAAGTTGATCCGAAGCTCTTGCTGGTTGTGCAGCCCACTCGAGGCGTTGATATCGGGGCCATCGAGTTTATTCATCGCAAGCTGGTGGGCCTGCGTGACTCGGGCTGCGCGGTGCTACTAGTGTCAGCCGAGCTTGAAGAGGTGATGTCACTCTCCGATCGTTTGCTAATCATTCACGAAGGACGCATCGTCGGAGAAGTTGACCCCAAGGTCGCAACCATCGAAGAGATCGGCCTGTTGATGACAAGGGGACACTAAGAAGATTTTCGATTTTAGATTTGTGATTTTTGATTTACTGAGCTTTGAACTTTGTTCTTAGTACTTTGCTTTGTTCTTGGGTAAGTGCGATTCAGGATGCGAAAAGAAGTACAAAGTACCAAGCACCAAGCACCAAGCACCAAGCACAAAGTACAAAGTTCAAAGCACAACGAACAAGCAGAAAGAACAGAGCTTTAAGATCTAAATCCATGATTCTTCTGCGCGAACTCCTCTTTCCCTTGATTGCCGTCGTCGCCGCTTTTATTGTTGGGGGCATCCTGATCCTCGTTATTGGCGACAATCCCCTGCAGGCGTACGGGTTGCTCTTTGGTAGCGCGCTCTCCTGGCCTGTGGGCATCGGCTACACGCTTTTTTACGCCACACCACTGATTTTCACCGGTCTTGCTGTCCTGGTTGCTTTTCGTTGCGGCTTGCTCAACATTGGCGCCGAAGGTCAGCTATACATCGGCGCATTTGCGACAGCATGGGTGGGAATAACACTCGCGAATCTGTCCCCATGGCTTTTGATTCCTCTTTGTTTCATAGCCGCGATTCTGGGTGGCGGCGTGTGGGGAGCAATTCCCGGAGTCTTGAAAGCGCGCTTCGGATCGCACGAAGTTATCAACACGATCATGTTGAACTTCATCGCCGTCGCACTGCTGAGTTACTTTACGCAATATCACTACAAGACACCGGGCGATCCCATCATGCAGACGGTGCCGATCGGAGAAGGGGCACATATCGCACGCCTGGGCAGGTTTATTCCGGGCCTACCTGAGTTCATTCCTTTGAACCTCGCGTTTGTGCTGGCGCTGATTTGCTGCGGGCTGGTTTATCTTTTTCTTTGGCGAACGAAATGGGGCTACGAACTGCGGGCCACGGGCACAAATCCCAGTGCGGCGGAGTATGGTGGCATCTCGGTCCGCAAGCAGATCATCGTGGCAATGACGATCTCCGGAGCTCTCGCCGGAATGGTCGGTATCAATGAAGTGCTTGGTTATCGTTATCGCTACTACGATGGTTTCTCTGATAACTACGGCTTCACTGGGATCGCCGTCGCCCTCCTCGGTCGGAACCACCCCGTGGGTGTAATCATATCGGCGCTGCTTTTTGCGATTCTTCAGCGCGGCGGCATTCCCGTCGACGCCTTTACCGAACACGTGACCAAGGACATTGTTCAAGTATTGCAAGGCACGATAATTCTGTTTGTGGCAGCGGAAGCTTTCTTCCGTGGTCCGTTTGCGAAGTTTGGTTTGCTAAACCGCTCAAAGGTCTGAGGCAGTAGAGCGCGGGCATCGCGGGTCCCCAAGGGAAATCATGGCTGAGATCTTCACAATATCGTTGATCTGGTCAACTATTCGGCTGACCACTCCTCTAATCCTTGCCGCCTTAGGAGGCATGTTTTCAGAGCGCTCCGGCGTCATCAACATAGCCCTTGAAGGGATGATGCTGGCCGGCGCATTCACCGCAGCGGCAGTCACTTATGCGGTCGGCAGTCCTTTTGTGGGTCTGCTGGCTGGGATGGGCGCTGGGATGGTGATCGCTGGGATCCACGCAATCGCCTGCATCCGCTACCGCGCCGATCAAGTCGTAACCGGGACGGCCATCAACATACTGATGATTGGCGTGCCGGGTTTCCTTAGTGGCGCATTTTTCCTTTCGTCAGGTTCGACTCCCCAGATTCCCAAGGAGCAGTTGATACCCAGGACGCCCATTATGATTGCCTTCGCTTTGGTACCTATCGCGTGGTACGTCCTGTACAAAACTCCCTTCGGCCTGCGACTGCGCTCGGTTGGTGAAAACCCTGAGGCGGCTGATGCCGCCGGCGTGCCGGTAGCGCGCATGAGGTACGCGGGTGTGCTGTTGTCAGGAATACTCGCTGGCATCGGTGGCGCATATCTTTCGATTGGTCAGTCGTCGCTATTTACTCGCAACATGACTTCAGGAAGAGGTTTCATCGCGCTTGCTGCGTTGATCTTCGGGAAGTGGCGACCGGTGCAAACTATGCTTGCGTGTTTGTTGTTCGGTTTGACGGAAGCGGTGACGATCCAAATGCAAGGGGTCGTCAAACTCCCCTCGGGCGAGGACATCCCCGTTCAATTCATTCACATGGTGCCCTACCTGCTAACCATTATTGTCCTGGCAGGATTCATTGGCTCATCCCGGCCGCCCAAAGCGCTCGGCATCCCTTATCAAAAGGAGCGATAAAATGCGCGAAAAATTGCGGCCCCTGGCGGAACGGGGAGCGGAAGCGACCTGGTCTCCAATGGGAAGCATACAACCCGGTCGCTACCGCTCGCGGTTCTGATATAGCGAGACTTATCACGCCTATTTCGCTAAGCTAAGCAAAAATGCTTGAAGGTTCAGCAGCTTCCAATCTTTATGCGCGCGCCGAACACGCGGCGCGCACTATTCGTGCCCGCACTGCTCTGGACGGGCGGATAGCAGTAGTCCTGGGTAGCGGACTCGGCGGCTTCGCAGACGAGTTTGAAGAAGCGGTGCGCATTCCCTACGCGGAGATTCCGGGGTTCGCGGCTTCCACGGTTGCCGGACACGCCGGCAGTCTGGTTATCGGCAAGGTTGGACGGGTTCCAGTCGTGGCCATGCTGGGACGAGTGCACTCTTACGAGGGCTACTCGCTGGAGGAAGTCACGTTCCCGATTCGAACTTTCAAGCTAATGGGAATAGATACGCTTTTGTTGACCAATGCCGCAGGGGGCATCAACGTTCAATTGAGCGAAGGTACGCTCATGATAATCAGCGATCATTTGAACCTGATGGGTTTGAATCCATTGCGCGGCCCTAACGACGAGCGCTTTGGGACCAGGTTTCCGGACATGACTGAAGTCTATTCTCGCGCGCTCCAGGAAACCGTAGTCGAAGAAGCAAATGCGTTGGGGATCGAAGTACGACGTGGCATCTATGCTGCTCTTTCCGGTCCAAGTTACGAGACTCCGGCGGAAATTCACATGTTGCGCTCATTTGGCGCCGACGCCATTGGCATGAGCACTGTGCCGGAAGCAATTGTAGCGCGTCACATGGGAATGAAAGTGCTGGGCATTTCGTGCATCACTAACATGGCTGCCGGAATTAGCGACGGACCAATCAACCACGAGGAAGTGATGGAGATAGGGAACCGAGTGAGAGCCACTTTTGCTGTACTGCTGCGTCGCATCATCGGGCGACTCACTTAGCTCGAAAAGAATTAGCCACGGACTTACGCAGATAAACGCGGATCGGAACAAGAAATCTAACGCTCTTGATTAAGCTTTTTTAGATCTCTATACATCCGCGTTCATTTGTGGCCGAATTCTTGTTTGCATTAGCTGAGACGCGAGAATGGATTAAGGAAAAGCATTAGCATGATAATCGGCATTAGCGGAGGTACCGGATCGGGCAAAACGACGGTGGCCAACCGCATCCTGGAATCGGTCAGTGCGAGCGAAGTTGTTTTCATCCAACAGGACTCCTACTATCGTAATCTTAAAGACCTCCCGTTGGATTATCGCCAGCTCGCTAACTTCGATCACCCGCACGCTCTCGACAACGATCTACTGGTGCATCACATTCGCAAGCTCAAAGCCGGTGAACCGATCGAATTACCCCTTTATGATTTCAAGACGCACGCTCGAATGAACGAGACGCGACGCGTCGAGCCAAAACCGATTGTGATTGTGGAAGGTATATTGATTTTTGCCGATCCGCGTTTGCTCGAGCAGATGGACATCAAGGTCTTTGTCGACACGCCGGATGACATTCGATTCATTCGCAGGCTTCGGCGCGACATTGCCGAGCGAGGTCGGACCGTGGAGTCGGTCATAGAGCAATACGTCGCCACTGTGCGGCCCATGCATATGCAGTTCGTCGAGCCCTCGAAGCGTTATGCAGACGTTATTATTCCGGAAGGTGGCCATAATCTAGTGAGCATTGATTTGATTAGTGGAAAGATTCGCGAGAGGTTGGCGGGCGCTTTAACCTCGGTGGGAGGCCCACATTGAGCGAAGAGTCTTTACAGTCGCTTATTGAAACGGCGACTGACGCGCGTTTGCAATCAGTAGCGCCGTTTTCCCGGTTTCTGGTGGGGGCCGCTGTAAGAACAGAAAACGGCAAGGTGTACACCGGTTGCAACGTCGAAAGCGCGAGCTATGGTCTGACGGTCTGTGCCGAACGGGTCGCAATCTGGAAGGCCCTCTCGGAAGGCGAGCGGCAATTCACGGAGTTGGCTGTCGTGGCGGATACCGAGTCATTGACGCCTCCTTGTGGTACCTGTCGTCAGATTATTTGGGAGTTCGCCAAGCATGCGACGGTCGTCTTAGCTAATCTTCGCGGACTACGCGAGACAGTGTCCGTCAAGGATCTCCTGCCGCGCGCGTTTGACGCGAGATTCCTGAAAGAACTTGCGGGGCAGAAGTAGGATTGCTCCTCAGCAGGTTTCTGAAAAAGTGTTGAAGCAATAAACTCAGCAAAGCGATCCACGAAATGACACGAAGTAACTCGAACTAAGCTCCATTTCGTGCGGTTTCGAGTAGTTTAGTGGATCGTCTTTGTTTTTCAGCAGCCTCTTAGCAGCTTGAGTGCCGGCACAGTGTCCCTAATGCTGGCTATTATCGTCTTCGGTTCCCGGATTCAGAACATGTCAAAACGTTTTTGGGCTGTGCTCATCTTTTTCGCCATGGTTTTCAATCATTCTTTGCCAGACGCTTCCGCGCAGAGGCGAAGAGCTAGCGAGATTGTCGACCTGGTGGTCCTCGGCGGCGCGATTGTCACGATGAACGCTACGCGTCAGCTTATTGAAGATGGCGGTATCGCGGTCAAGGGCGGACGTATTGTGGCTGTGGGTTCGCGCGCTGACATTGCCAGGAGATACACAGGACGTCAGACTGTCGATGCGACGGGCAAGACAATCATTCCGGGCCTCATCAATGGGCATACTCACATCCCCATGGTTCTGTTTCGTGGGCTGGCAGACGACCTCGATCTGCAAGATTGGCTGACGAAGTACATCTTTCCCACCGAAGCGAAGAACGTTACTGAAGAATTTGTGCGCGCAGGTACTCGTCTGGGTCTGGCGGAGATGGTTCGCGGTGGTACTACAACCTACTGCGACATGTACTACTTCGAAGACGCGATTGCAGACGAAACTGCTAAGGCGGGCGTGCGCGGTGTTCTCGGTGAGACCGTCATAGACTTTCCCGTAGCTGACAACAAGACAAATGCTGAGGCTATGGCTTACGTCGAGCGCTTCGTCAAGAAGTGGCAGGGCCATCATCTGATCGTGCCCGCGATCGCGCCACATGCCCCTTACACGGTTTCCGAAGAGCACTTAAAGGCCGCGCGCGCTCTCTCCGATCGCACCGGATCTCCTATCGTGACCCACATCTCCGAGACTAAGAGGGAAGTGGACGACAGCATTAAGGCCAAGGGCACGAGCCCCATCGAATATCTCGCGCGCATCGGTTTTCTTAACGAGCGCGTTATTGCCGCGCACGTCGTTTGGCCGACCGCAAACGAGCTGGACATCTTGAAGCGTTCGGGAGTTGGGATTGTTCACAATCCGCAATCGAACATGAAACTTGCCGCCGGTGTGGCGCCCGTGCCACAGATGCTAAGAGATGGTTTGTTGGTCGGACTGGGAACTGATGGCGCGGCCTCGAACAACGACCTCAGCATGTGGGAAGAGATGGACACGGCTGCCAAGTTGCACAAGGTCTTCAGCGGTGATCCTAAGGTGATTTCGGCCCAGGAAGCTCTTGAGTTGGCCACCATTCGTGGGGCGCAAGCGCTGCATCTGGAAAAAGAGATCGGGTCGATTGAAACCGGAAAGCGCGCGGACCTGGTACTCGTGGAGCGGAGCGCGTTGAACCAGATTCCGTCCTACAACCTTTATTCTGACCTGGTTTACGCGACCAAAGCCTCGGCCGTACAAACTGTAATCATCAATGGCCGCATTGTCATGCAAAACCGGCGGCTCCTGACCCTTGACGAGGCGGCCATTAGAGTCACCGCCCGCATTTTTCGTGAACGAATTCTGAAGAGCCTCAGCAATCCTGGCGAGGGGAGCAGGCAGTTAGACCATTTGTGCCTTAGCTCACGAGACCCCGTTGCCTCAAATAAAAATCAGCTCGAAATGAGAGGAGACTTGCCTCTGGTGGGTGTAAAGGACCATAATAGGTCGTCGAATCGACGGTAACTGTTAAGCGAGCTTTAAAGCTCGCTTTTCGCATTTCAGGAGTCAACGTATTGAAGGTAAATAGCATTTTGGTAGGAAATCCCCTGGGTAAACGAATTCTCTTGCCGCTAGTCCTTCCTGCCTTTCTCGCCTTTGTACTAACCTCGGTATCTGCCCAGGAATCCACTGACGAGGCAAAAGCGCAGGCCGCAGCGGCTGCCCAGGAATCGACTGACGTAGCAAAAGCGCAGGCCGCCGCGGCTGTCCAGGTTCGCATTGAGCGGGCGCGGGCGCTAGCTGCCGCTCACCGACTGGAAGACGCCGCCAGGGAACTCGAGTCCCTGCGTTCCACGGCTGCCGATGAGGTTGTGCACAACGTTACGTCTGTAATGTTGATGAGTATTTATTTGGAAGAGGGCAACTACATGCGCGCTGAATCCCTGCTCGAGGAAACATTTCGCGCCCGGGCCGCTCAGAAAGAGCGCTCAATCCGTACCTATTTTGCACTTGCGGGCCAAGCTGTGAACGGTGCCCGGGCCCATCTCGCACGTTATCGAAATTTCGGGATCAATGTATCGGACGCAGGGCTTCCGGCGGAGGCTTTGGCCGATTTGGATCGTATGCGCTCGCTGCTCGAACGGATGATTGCCCAAGCCCGCGAAATCTCCAAAGACGATTCAAGAGCCTATGACTCACTAGCGCTGCTTGAAGACGTCTTGGGTATCCGTCTCTCACTGGCTCGGGAAGGCGAAGACAGCAAGAAGTTGGCAAATGAGTATGCGGGTGCACGCCAGGGACTCTCATCATCGCAAAAGCAGGTGGCATCACTCGGCGGTATGCCGCCTCTTTCGTCCCCTGAGGAGAGATCGCCGTCTGCGGGAATGGCCACGTCCTCGGCTCCAGCCCCGAAGGTTGAAACGCCGGCACCTAAAACTTCGCAACAGAACACCGCCGCGAGTCCACCTGGCAACGCCGGTGCAGGATCTAATAGTGGTGCTGATTCCAACACCATCAGCGTTGGGTCGCTAAACAATTGGGCTACCAAGCGAGTTGTACCTGTGTATCCACAACTGGCAAAGGCTTCAAGAATTGTGGGTGTGGTCAGGGTGTTTGTGAGTACCGACGCCGACGGCAGAGTCATCGATGTCTCCCACTCTGAAGGCCCTCTGGTTCTGAAGCAGGCGTCCGAATTTGCGGCGCGCCAGTGGCGGTTTCAGCCGGCCATCGTGGCTGACAAACGGTTCGGACTCACCGGCTTTATTGAGTTTAACTTCACGCTCTAACTCTCTCATTTTAGGCGTTCTCGCTCGGCGCTCATTGCAGGCAACATGGCACCCCAGCGGGCTGCCCCGCTGGGACCCCGCGTGAAGCGCCCGCTTTTCCCATATCTGTTTTGTGGACAGCAGCTTACTTTAAAGTTGACTTTAAAGTAAGGTTTCGCTAGACTGCGCGAGGAAACGAAGAATCATTGGGTGTGGGGAGTAGTTGGGCTTTAACCCCGGAAGACGAACAAATCCAGGGCCTGAGTAACAAACTCGAATGAAGATATCGGCACAAGAGGAATTTGGATTGCGTTGTTTGCTGCAGCTTGCGCGAGCCGATGCAACGGGCGAGTTGTTAACCCTGGCTCAGATTGCGGGGCGTGAAGGCATCTCGGTTGCGAACGCCGGGAAGCTGATGTGGATTCTGAATAAAGCCGGACTTGTGCAATCGCAGCGGGGAATTAAAGGCGGCTACCACCTTGCTCGGCCAGCTTCCGAAATCCATCTGAACCAGGTTATTCGCGTGCTTGATGGGGAGCGGGTTGATTCTCACTGCAAGAGCTATGCGGGGGTGCTCGACGCGTGCGTACATACTGGCGATTGCGGGATACGACCGGTCATCGTCGAGCTTCATCAGATTGTTGACAATGCATTGTCCGAAATTACCTTGTCTCAGTTGCTGGACACGGAGGCTAACGTTGATGCGACGCTGCACCAGATTCAGATCACCAAGCAGCGCACGGAACAAAGAGCCTGAGAGCAAGCGGGCGAGACTTACCATAAGGCATGATACTTAAAACAAGATGAGCACAGCAGAAAATCTGGTCAGCCAGGAATACAAGTACGGTTTCGTAACCGACATCGAGTCCGACACCATTCCCCGGGGACTTTCAGAGGAGACAGTCCGTCTCATTTCCGAAAAGAAAAACGAGCCGGAGTGGATGTTGGGGTTTCGCTTGAAGGCTTTTCGGCACTGGTTAACCATGACCGAGCCTAAGCACTGGCCCAACCTAACCTATCCTGAGATCAACTATCAGGACATGATTTATTATAGCGCTCCGAAGCAGAAGGCGCTGAAAGCTAATCTGGATGAGGTTGATCCGGAACTGCTGAAAACCTTTGAGAAGCTAGGCATCCCCCTTCAGGAACAAAAGCAACTTGCGGGCGTTGCTGTCGATGCTGTTTTTGACTCGGTTTCGGTAGCTACAACTTACAAAGAGAAGCTGAAGAAGCATGGCGTAATCTTCTGCTCCTTCAGCGAGGCTATTCGCGAATACCCGGATCTGGTTCGCAAGTACCTGGGCACCGTTGTGCCGACGAATGACAACTTCTTCGCCGCACTTAACAGCGCTGTTTTTTCCGACGGTTCATTCTGTTTCATCCCTAAGGGCGTTCGTTGTCCGATGGAGCTCTCGACTTATTTCCGGATTAACAACTCAGAATCCGGCCAGTTCGAAAGAACTCTGATCGTCGCTGAGGAAGGCTCCTACGTTTCTTACCTCGAAGGCTGCACGGCGCCCAAGTTCGACAAGAACCAACTGCATGCGGCGGTGGTTGAGCTCGTCGCCTTAGACGACGCACAAATCAAATACTCGACAGTGCAAAACTGGTACGCCGGTGATGAAGAAGGGCGCGGTGGTATCTACAACTTTGTCACCAAACGAGGCAAGTGCGCGGGACATAACTCAAAGATTTCTTGGACTCAGGTCGAAACCGGCTCGGCGATTACCTGGAAGTATCCGTCGTGCATTCTGCTAGGAGACAACTCCATAGGAGAGTTTTATTCAGTGGCGCTCACGAATCACGCGCAGCAGGCCGACACGGGAACGAAGATGATTCATCTGGGCAAGAACACGCGCTCGACGATTATCTCGAAGGGTATTGCCGCCGGAAAATCGAATAATAGCTATCGCGGCCTGGTGAAGGTTATGCCCAAGGCTGAAAACTCGCGCAATTACACACAGTGTGACTCGATGCTAATTGGTTCAAACAGCGGTGCAAATACATTCCCCTACATCGAGGTCATGAACAACTCTTCGGCGGTGGAGCATGAAGCCTCCACTTCGAAAATCAGCGAGGAGCAGTTGTTCTACCTGCAACAGCGCGGTATCTCTCAGGAAGATGCAGTCTCTTTGATCATTAACGGCTTTTGCAAGGATGTGTTTCTGCAGTTGCCGATGGAATTTGCGGTCGAGGCTCAGCGTCTGCTTGGTATGAAGCTTGAGGGCAGCGTCGGTTAAAAAAAAGAGACGCGGAGATGCGGAGAAAGGGCGATAGGGGTAGTTGCCTGGGTCCGCGTCACCGCGTCAATAATTTTGAGGAGCAATAATACGTGCTAGAAATTCGCAATTTACATGCAAGCGTTGATGGTAACCCGATTCTGAAGGGTATCGATCTCACGATTAATAGAGGTGAGATTCACGCCATCATGGGCCCCAACGGATCGGGGAAATCAACTCTGGCCAAGGTTCTGGCCGGTCATCCGTCATACGAGGTAACCAAAGGGCAGGTGCTCTACGAAGGAAAGAATCTACTGGAGATGGCGCCCGACGAACGTGCGCGCGAAGGCATCTTCATGGCCTTTCAGTATCCGATTGAAGTGCCGGGCGTTTCTAATGCGCAGTTTCTGCGTCTCGCTTACAACGAAAAGCGGAAGCACTTGGGTGAAGAAGAATTGGACCCGCTTGAGTTCAAGGACCTGTTGAAAGAACGCGCAAAGGTAGTTGAAATGGATGCGAGTTTCATGACCCGGTCGGTAAACGAAGGATTCTCCGGCGGCGAGAAGAAACGAAACGAGATTCTGCAGATGGCCGTGCTGGAGCCGAGGCTCGCGATCCTGGATGAAACGGACTCTGGTTTGGACATCGATGCGCTGAGAATAGTAGCCGGGGGTGTCAACCTTTTGCACAACTCTGAGAACGCCGTCGTTCTCGTTACTCACTATCAGCGTCTGCTCAACTACATCGTGCCGGATTATGTGCACGTGCTTGCCGGCGGACGTATCGCTCGCGAGGGCGGCAAGGAACTGGCGCTTGAGCTGGAGGAGAAGGGTTACGACTGGATTACCTCGTCGGTTGCTGCCAGTGGGATTGGCGCGTCTCGCGTGACGTAAGGTAAATGATGTCTCTAATAGTAAAACAAGAAGGCGTGTATCAGGCAGCGTTCCGCTTGCTTCAGCAACGCACTGCAGGAAACAACGCGGCCTGGTTTGCGCGGCTGCGCGAGAGTGCGATGGATCGGTTTGAGCAGTTGGGCTTTCCCTCGATAAAGGAGGAAGAGTGGAAATACACCAACGTCGCGCCCATAAGCAAAGTGAACTTCGAACCGGTTGTAGGATCGGACAAGTCTGAGGCCACATTAACCGCAGATGAGGTGACAAGGCTTGGTTACGTTGAAGCTCAAGCCAGCCAGTTGGTTTTCCGAAACGGTGTCCTGCACAGTGACCTCGGTTCACTCACCGGCCTGCCGACCGGAGTGGTCGCGATTGACTTGGCCAAGGCGATCGCCGATGAGAAGTATGGCGAGCTTATTCGTGAGCACCTGGCCCGCAGCGCTGATTACAACGCTAATGCGTTTACCGCATTGAACACAGCATTGTCCTCTTCCGGTGCGTTTGTCTTGATTCCGAAGGGAATTTCTCTGGAATCGCCGCTGCATTTTCACTTCATCTCAGATCCAGTTGAGCCAAGTGCAGCAGCATTCCCTCGCGTTCTGATCATTGGAGAGGAGAACAGCCGCGCAACGATTATTGAGAGCCACGCCAGCATTAGCGAAGCGACCTACTTTACGAACGCAGTTGTAGAGATTGTGTTGAAGGACGGAGCGCGCCTGGAGCATTACAAGATTCAGCGCGAGAGTGCCGACGCATTTCACATCGCTACGACGAGCGCAGACCTTGGGTCAAACAGCAGGTACAACGCCACAACCATTAACTTCGGTGCGCAGCTTTCGCGCCATGACATTGCAGTGAAGATGGCTAACGAAGGCGCCGAATGTTGGGTGGACGGGCTTTACGTCGTGGGCGGAGCACAACACACAGATACGCATTCTGTCATTGACCACCAGCAGCCGCATTGCACCAGCCACCAACTCTATAAGGGAATCCTTGACGGTAAATCGCGCGCGGTTTTCAACGGTAAGATCTTTGTTCGTCACGGTGCGCAGAAGACTGACGCGATGCAGACGAACAAGAACCTGCTGCTTTCAAATGAAGCTCGCGTTGATACCAAGCCCCAGCTTGAGATTCTTGCTGATGACGTTAAATGCGCCCATGGTGCCGCTGTTGGGCAGATAGGAGAAGACGAGTTGTTTTATCTTGAGACTCGGGGAATTCATCACAATCTGGCGAAGAATCTTCTAACCTACGGTTTTGCAGAAGAAGTGATTGCCAAGATAAAGGTTGATTCGATCAAAGCCCAGCTGGATGAAGCGGTGCTGAATCGCATCAATGCGCGGCTGGAAGCATGAAAAGTTTTGGAGGTTGCCTTGTCAGCTAAAGTCGATCCCATCTTAACGGTCGCTGACCTGGACTTAATGCCAGATGACGATAACCGTTACGAACTTTTTGAAGGAGAAGTATTCGTGTCACGCGCACCCGGTCTACCTCACCAACGAGTCCTCACCAACTTGCTGATTCTTTTTGAACTTCATTTAAAGGAACACCCTGTTGCCAAGGTATGGCCTAATCCGGGCGTGATCTTTGACAATTTCAACGCCGCGATTCCCGACATCGTTTTTGTGAGTAATGAGCATATCGACGCTATAGCTTCGGGCGAGAAAGTTACCGGTGCGCCCGATTTAGTCATCGAGATCGTTTCGCCGGGAGTTGAAAACGAGCGTCGTGATAGGACTGTCAAGCGTCAAGCTTACAGTAAATTCGGAGTACGGGAATACTGGGTGGTTGATCCGTATCAGCAGACGATTGAGGTTTACCGGCTGGAACAGGGCCAGCTCGTGTTGGTAACTACTCTGGCGAACAATGATGAACTCACGACGCCGTTGCTGCCGGAGCTGACATGTCTGGTAAGTCAGGTTTTTGAAGGATAAGACCAGAAGCTGCCAGACTGGATTCTCAACGGCTGCGGGCAAGTTTCTCAGACGAGCTTTCAACGAGCCGGAGGAGCACACGGTGGGCATCACCTACATTGAAGGAACGGTAACCGGTCCGACGGGGAAGCAGGCTATGGCTGAGTTCCTCGTAGACAGCGGAGCCAGATATACGCTACTACCCGAAGCGAGTTGGAAAGCTATTGAACTATCTCCTAAGCGAAGGCTGACTTTTACCCTTGCTGATGGTACTCGCATTCAACGTGATGTTTCCGAATGTCACATCGCGCTTCCACAGGGAGAAGGACACACGCCAGTGATTCTTGGCGAGGCCGGTGATGAAGCATTGTTGGGTGCCGTCACGCTGGAAGAGCTGGGGTTGGTTCTAAATCCATTTCAGCGTTCGCTGCAACCGGCGCGCATGATGATGGCGTGAGTGTTTGTCGTATGGCGACGATCGAAAAATCATTAACTGAAGAGAAAGAACAGGCTGCCACATGGGACGTCGAGCGCATTCGCGCGGATTTCCCGGTGCTCCGTCAAACGGTGAACGGCAAGCCACTGGTCTACCTGGATAATGCGGCGTCCTCACAAGTCCCGCAGGTGGTAATCGAACGCGGCAGCATGTATCTGGAGCAGGAACATTCCAACATCCACCGAGGCGTGCATTATCTAAGCCAGAAAGCGACAACTGCCTACGAGGGCGCGCGCGAGACGGTGAAACGCTTCATCAACGCACGTGGGTCGAAGGAGTGCATCTTTGTGCGCGGCGCGACGGAGGGCATTAACCTGGTTATGCACGGTTATGGCCGCAAATTCATCTCGGCTGAGGATGAAATCATCATCTCCGCGATGGAACACCACGCGAACATCGTCCCGTGGCAGATGCTTTGCGAGGAGAAAGGCGCTCGTTTGCGCGTCATTCCGATGAACGATGCCGGTGAGTTGTTGCTGGACGAGTATGAGGGGCTGTTAAACGAAAGAACCAAGCTGGTTGCAGTTAATCATGTCTCAAACGCGCTTGGTACGATCAATCCCATCAAGGCGATGATTGAAAGCGCGCACAAGTATGGTGTGCCGGTATTAATTGACGGGGCACAAAGCGCACCGCACATGATCGTGGACGTGCAGGATCTCGACTGCGATTTCTACGCATTTTCGGGCCACAAGATGTTTGCGCCGACGGGAAGCGGCGTGGTCTATGGCAAGGCCCGGTTGCTAGAACAAATGAATCCCTTTCAGGGCGGGGGCGACATGATCAAGAGTGTGACATTCGAGAAAACGACCTTCGCCGATCTGCCGAACAAGTTTGAGGCTGGAACTCCGGCCATTGCTTCCCAGATTGGTCTAGGTGCAGCGATTGACTATCTGAATAGCATCGGCCGCGAGCAAGCAGCTGCATATGAGCACGAGCTATTGCGCTACGCCACCGAACGGCTCTCGGGTATCGAAGGTGTTCGTATCATTGGCACGGCGCGGGAAAAGGCCAGTGTTCTCTCTTTCGTGATTGACGAGATCCACGCGCACGACATCGGCACCATCCTGGATCAAGAAGGTATTGCGGTCAGAGCCGGCCATCATTGCGCGCAGCCGGTGATGCAACGATTCAATGTTCCGGCGACCGCACGTGCCTCGTTCGCCTTCTATAACACCAAGGAAGAAGTGGACGTACTGGCGAATACGATCGAGAAAGTTATTGAGATATTCTCGTGAGTGAATGGTAAATGGTAAATGGTAAATAGAAGTCTGGATTGAGTAGACACCGCGTAACTTCGACGACATTGTAAAGGCTGTTCACTACTAACGACTCCATTCACTATTCACCATTTACCATTTACCGCTTTTACATATGTCTGAACTAAGCGAGCTCTACCAACAGGTCATTCTCGACCACAATAAGAAACCGCGAAACTTTCGCAAGCTTGAGACGGCGAATCACTCAGCGGAAGGCTACAATCCACTCTGCGGCGATCAGCTAACCGTTTATTTGCACCTGGAGGATGACGCCGTGAGGGAGATAAGTTTCGAGGGTTCCGGCTGCGCCATCTCCAAGGCTGCCGCGAGCATGATGACCCAGGCGGTCAAGGGAAAGAGTAAGCACGAAGCCGAACAGCTCTTCACTGAGTTTCATCGAATGGTGACTGGTGAGTTGGACGAGGAAAACACGCAAAACGCGCTCGGCAACCTGAAGATTTTTTCAGGCGTGCGGGAATTCCCTGTGCGGATCAAATGCGCTTCGCTTGCCTGGCATACAATGCACGCGGCGCTCAACAACCAGGAACTTGTATCAACTGAATGAGCCCTTAGCTGAGAAGTTTGGCAAACAAAAATTAGGACTGAGCGACAGTTAAACCTTAGCTCAGTCCTCTTTCGTTGGTCAGCCAAAAAGGCGCACTCCCGGTTCAAATGCGGACCAACGGCGAAAGAGTTCGGCCTCGGGACAATGATCATAGCGGCCCTTCCAACAGCAAAATGTCATCCGAACCTTCAAGTTCACTGGCCCAGCAATTTCAGCAACGGTTTCATGAAAAGCAGGCGGAGATAGTTTCCCTGACGCGAGCCCTCGTTGAAACGGAATCGCCTTCGGGGGATGAGTCTGGCAGCAGGGCCGTCGTTGATCTGTTGGCGGGCGCGGCGGCGGAAGCCAAGTGCGTAAGTGCCATTCAGCGAGTTAATGCGCCCAGCTTTGGCCAGCATCTGGTGATTCGCGCCTTCGGGGACCAGAACGATTCTGGAACTGTCATGATCGTCGGCCACACGGACACTGTTCATTCGCGCGGTTCAGTTGCTGAGCGTCCCTGGCGCGTCGAAGGAAATCGGATTTACGGTCCTGGCATATTCGACATGAAAGCAAACTGTGCCCTGGCAATCGCCGTTCTGCATGCCTGCGACGACTTGATGATCGTTCCTTGCTCTGGCGTAACGTTGGCCTTAACTTGTGATGAAGAAGTCGGGAGCTACTCAGGCTGGCCGTTGCTGAGAAAACTAGCCCGGAGCAGCGCGGTTCGGTGCGCGCTTGTACTCGAACCACCGGTCTCGGGCGGGAGTGTCAAGACCGGGCGCAAGGGAACGGGCATGTTCACAATGACAATTGAAGGCCGCGCTGCACATGCAGGCCTGGAGCCCGAGAAAGGCGCCAGCGCGATTGTTGAACTGGCCAGACAGGTAGAGCGTCTGCATGCGCTTAACGATCTTGGAGGCGGGATAACCGTCAATGTGGGTGTGATCCATGGTGGGACGCGATCTAACGTTGTTGCCGCCGAGGCTCAGGCCGAGATTGATGTGCGCTTCTCAAGTAGGGAAGAACTAACGGAGATCGAAAAGGCCGTCCTCAAGATCAAACCCTTTGACGAACGTGTGCGCGTGACGGTCACGGGCGGCATAAATCGGCCGCCGTTGGAAAGAACTCCGCAGGTCGTTGAGCTTTACGAGTTAGCGAGGAACATCGCAACCTCCATGGGATTCGAACTTCGGGAAGCGCAAGTTGGAGGAGCGTCTGATGGAAACTTTCTCGCCGCAATGGGAATCCCTGTTCTTGATGGACTCGGGATCGATGGTGATGGTGCGCATGCGGCTCACGAACATATCATTGTCGATGACATTCCGCGTCGCGGCGCGCTACTGGCCGGCCTAATCGCGTCGCTGTAGCATTTGCTCTGTCAAGAACCGCGAGCGGTAGCGACCGGGTTCCCACCTGAGACCAGGTCGCTCCCGCTCCTCGTTCTGACAAACACGCCCCGGTTTAACCTGATAGAAATGCAAGCGCAGCGTGCCAGAAATGCAGTGGCGGACACAGAGTTCCGCCCCTACAGTTATGAAAATCGCGACCTGGAACGTCAACTCCGTACTCGCCCGCCTGCCTCATCTGACAAGATGGCTCGATGCAGTGCAGCCTGACGTCCTTTGTCTGCAAGAGACCAAGTGCACAGACGACAAGTTTCCCGTCGATGTGCTGAGAAAACGCGGCTATGGCTGCATAACTTTTGGGCAGCAATCCTACAATGGCGTGGCAATTGTTTCTCGCAGTGAATGCGAAACTGCACAACGAGGCTACCCCGGAGTGGAGGAGGCGACGCATGCACGTCTACTGGCGGCGAGATTTTCAGGAGTAGATATCGTCAACGTTTACATTCCCAATGGTCAGATGGTTAGTTCTGAGAAGTATGAATTCAAGCTCAACTGGATGAAGCGACTGCAGTCCTTTTTTGAAACCCACTACCAAAACACGACTCCGGTTTTGCTTTGTGGAGACTTTAATGTCGCTCCAGAAGACCGCGACGTTCATAACCCGCAGTTGTGGCAGGAACGCATCATGTGCAGCCAAGCTGAGCGGGAGGCGCTAGCTGAACTAAAAGCGTGGGGGTTTAATGACTGTTTCCGGCGGCATCATGATGAAGCAGGGAAATTCTCCTGGTGGGACTATCGGGCCGGCGCATTTCGGCGCAATCATGGTCTCAGAATTGACCACATTTGGACCAGCGCGTTCCTGACCGCCCGCAACATGAATACCTGGATTGATATTGAGCCGCGTACCTGGGAAAGGCCTTCAGACCACGCGCCGTTGGTAGCTGAGTTTGATTTGTAACGTGTACCGAGGAGGAGCAGCGCCGGGAGTTGCTGCTTACTCAGCCCCCGGGCCATCAAATTTCGTGACCAGCACTAAGGTGTGTTGGTGGGGAGGGTTGTAGGCATTGCATAGAAGGATCCAAACATCAGGTTAATGGCGATGCCCACGACTAGTTGGCTCATTTGAAAGCGCTGACATTAGCGGTTGCAGTGCGCACGTAGGAGGGCTTACCGAATTCGGTCCACGCGAAATGTACTTCAGTGCCGAGCCGTGCCATCCGCGGGAAACCGCTTGAGCGCGAGATGTCCGTCTTGGAGATAACAGCCGGCGTCCCCAGCGACCCGTCGGGTTGCACCCGTCTCACTTTAATCGCCCCACCTTCTGCTGTTCCTGAGAGCCAGCAAACGA
Source organism: Pyrinomonadaceae bacterium (assembly GCA_013817595.1). GTDB lineage: Bacteria > Acidobacteriota > Blastocatellia > Pyrinomonadales > Pyrinomonadaceae > PSRF01. The sequence continues at coordinate 19,677 of JACDCK010000010.1, forward strand.
AAGCAGACCCGTCGGGCAACAGCAACACGTCAACTCGTCCTAAGGTTTCACCGTCGTCCACCTCGATGGGATTGGCAAAGGTCGCGCCCGCATCGTTGGAGAACGCTGCTTTGACTCGCGGCAAGTCGCTGGCCCCCGTATACCAAGCTACTGCCACGCGCGGACCATCGGCGGCGACCGACGGACCGTTGACCGGACATCCGTTGATCTCCCAGTTGTCCGAATGCACTGGCCGTGGCGCACGCCAGTTTTCTTGTTGCCGGGTCACAAAGTGGATGTCGCGTACCTCCTTTTCGGAGCGATCACGATAGACTGCGATGGCGCCTTCCGCCGTGAGTGCAGCCGACGTTTGACAGCACTCACACACGCGCTCGTCAAGTTGCGTCTCATCTGAGAGTTTGCCGTCCGCGTTAATCGCCGCGTAACGCAAAGTCATGCTCACGGGCAATGGAGTATGTTCGTCGCTTTCACCTTTTACATCCTTGAGATTACGACCGTCCACCCAGAGCGCGCCAACACGCCCATCAGGGAGGGGTATCAACGAGACGAACCCATGCTCAGTCTGGGTTCTGTCAGTGTGCGGAACGATCGGTTTCCCCCAAGTCTTACCGCCATCCTTAGATCGCGCGATATTAACGTCGTAGGCGTAAGTGCCTGAACCACTCTTCACCAGCCAGTGCGCGGCGAGCGAGCCATCCGTCAGAGCGATAACAGAAGGAAAGTCGGCCCAGTTAACGAACCAATTCTCGCCTTCCGCGACTGTGCTAGCCGTGGACCAGCTACTAGAACCTCGTGTAGCGAAGCGAAGCGCGTATCGCTTACTGCCGACCTTCTCAACCCAGCTCAGTATGATCCGGCCGTCGGCAGTCGTACTGAGTTCTGGCTCGCGGCTGTCCACGCCCGCAGGGGAATTGCTCGTCTGGATCGTGAGCGCCGGCTGCGGGCCTGGCGAAGAGCTAGGCGTCTTCTGGGAAGACGAATCGGTGACGCTTCGGTTACAACCGAAAGCGAGAATCCCCAAGATCAAGAGCGGGAACGCGCGTGAGGCGCACAACAGTTTCATATAGCGGCACACTCTCCTTCATGGGAAAACTATACTTGCTATGAAGACCGTGAAGAATAGTACAGCGTCACAGCTTGCGTTGCGAGTGGTTTCCCGTCTGCTGGGCGGAAATCCTAAACGCCCACCAAGTTAGAGAAAGTTCGTGAACGATCGTGTGATAGCGCCAAATGTTGAATCTGCTTTCCTCGTTAGAAGCGTATAGAGAGGAGGTTCAGAGGCCGCATGAGGACATGGGGCACATGGAGAT
>JACDCK010000155.1 GCA_013817595.1 Pyrinomonadaceae bacterium
ATCTAAGGCTGCGGTGAAGTCGAAACCCCGAGCCCGAGCCAAAGGGTAAGTAACTCCAACGCCTCAGCCCCGGAGGAGCGTAATAGCCATAATCTCTAGCAAACAAACAGTTCATTGGCTCCTCGGGTGATTTTCTAAAATCGGAACTCTATAAAGAAACGTTTGTCGCCACCTTTGGAGGCGGTGGCAAGGGCAGCGCGACACCGCTTTGGATTGTAATCTCCTTTAACGTTCCCCTCGCACCAAAGTGCCGTCGCCGCTTCGCTCTGCCAGCGCACTCTAAAAAAAGCTGGTCACGTCTCTCCGGGAGGGCGGACCGCTGGAACTCAGTTCCCTAACTATGCGCCGCGAGAGTTTTTCAGCCCCTCAATCAAACGCTCAATATCCTGCTCATTGTTAAAGAGATCGGTTGCCACGCGAATGCCTTCAGGCTTTTTCGTCACGATTACACCTTGCTGCGCAAGCTGAGCAACAACCTGTGCTTGATTTTCGAGGGCAACCAGGGTCTCAGCGGAACGGCTGTTTTCGTTACGAAGCGGGGAAAGCACGGTCCAGCCAGCTTCCCCTAAACGATCGGTTAAAAGCCGATTGAGAGAAAGCGCGCGCGCCTCAATATTCTTGATTCCGATGCTAGTGAGAAAATCTATGGACGCGCCGATCGCGAAGATGCCTGCAAAATGTGGGCAACCCAACTCGGCACGCGCGGCCGCATCCTTGCGCAGATGGATTTCGGCATTACGATCCGCGTAAGGATCTTCAACGCTGAGCCAACCTATAGAACGCGGCTTGGATTGCCCCAATAAGTTCCGGCTCAGAAAAACAAATCCCGAACCATAGCCTGAGAGCATCCATTTGTGCCCGGTGGCGCAGAGGGCATCGATCTTCATACGCCGCACATCAATCTCAAAAACTCCGGCTGACTGGCTCGCGTTGACAACAAGGGCGTGGCGGCCCTTTTCCGCGCCTAGCCGCTCAAGACCGATTCGCAATCCGTTAGAGAATTGAACATGGCTGATCGAGATGATGCCAGTCTTCCCCGTCATTGCCCGGCGAATGTCATTTAGATCAATTTCGCCCGCGACACTTCTGACCAAATGCACTGGGATCCGCCGGTGCATCCAGGGAATCGTCGAAACTGGAAACTCGAGATCACCTGAAATGACCTCTCCTCTCCCCTCAAGGGCATCGACGATAATGTTCATGCCGGAGGAGGTATTCGTGGTAAACGCAATCTCATCTGGCTCGGCATTGATGAACTCCGCAATCCTCTTCCTGACAACCTCGAGCTTTTCCCGCCATTCATCCCAGTGCACATCACCGTCCGCCATCATCTGGCGGTAATATTCCGACCCCGCTTCCATCACCCGGCGCGAGAGCGGTCCAGCCGCCGCCGTGTTCAGATAGGCAGTGCGTTCCGTGACGGGAAATTGTTTGCGAATGGCCGACCAGTTGATCATCTAGAGTCAGATAGTGAACGATTGTGGGGAGTATAATAGCGGGCCACACAAAAGCTCGTCTTACAGTGATGCCTCACTCAGACTGGCTTATAGGCTGAGGTTAACATGACTCTTCCACCTGGGATTGCGGAACTAGCTTTAGTTGATTGCGGGCGACATTGTTGTAGCTGCCACAGGTTCCGCCGTAGCAAAATGGAGCTAAATCACATTCAGCAGCGAGCAGACGGCGGGAAAGACTCCTACGATAACTGTATTCCCGTCTGATTGACTGCCACGCAAACGTAAAGTCTTACAATGATTACATCCGAAAGGCAGAAAATACTCGACAAATGAATTAAGAGGTCATCGAGACAAATGGTACGAAAGTCAGGGCCTCCGGTGGGTTGCAAACAAATGCGCCCCATCTGGAGTTGGATAGAAGCTATTCATCCAAATCAAAGAAACACTCAGCGATTCTGTCATGCAATGTGTATGTAAGCACGATTACGGAAGTGCCTTCAACGAAGACTGGTTGGTTAGACCTTACTCGACTGGGACTTTCACCTAGCAAGAAACAACAAGCTTTCCTTGGCGCTCGGACCCGATGTTTATAGACCGGGTAGTACCCAAAGAATTCCGAAGCTCCGAAGGAGCGAAATGTATCGCGAGACTCATACTTGGGTACGAACACTTCGCTCCTCTGGAGCTGGGGCTATATCTTCTGCGCGCTTCTATAAACATTCCATTTCTAGGGGACTGGAGTTATGTGCTAACAAATCTAACTCGAAAGAAAAACATGAATCCACGGCTTGCCGGTCGTCCTCAAGCGTGTTATTTCGGGACCTCAAACCACAGCGTGGCGAGCGGCGGCAACGAGACCATCGCTGAATATTGCTGGCCGTGCAGGGGAATTTCCTCGGCGACCAGGCTCTCGATTTGACTACCTTCGCCAGCGTACAGCTCGGCGTCGGTATTAATAAGGAGAGGATACTTGCCGGCCTTCGGCAGCCCCAGCCGGTGACCGTGGCGAGGTATAGGGGAGAAATTGCAGACGCAGACCAGCTCTTTTCCTGTTGCCGGCGAGCGGCGTATGAAGGAAACGATGTTCTCTGACGCATTGTTGGCGTCGATCCACTGAAAGCCTGCCGGTTCGCCGTCAGCCTCCCAAAGCGAATTGTCGTCGGCGTAAACACGATTGAGATCGCGAATCAGCGTCTGCACTCCTTTATGAAGCGGCTCTTCGAGCAGGTGCCAATCCAAACTCTCGGTCTCGGTCCATTCGCGCCACTGACCAAACTCGCCGCCCATGAAAAGCAAATTCTTTCCCGGATGCGCCCACATGTAGCCATAAAGCGCACGCAGGGTAGCAAACTTCTGCGACTCATCGCCGGGCATCTTGTTCAGTAGCGCACCTTTCATGTGCACTACTTCGTCGTGCGAAAACGGCAGAATGAAGTTTTCGCTCCAGGCATAAATCAAACCAAACGTGAGGGCATTGTGATTGCCTCTACGAAACAATGGATCCGTTTGAAAATACTTAAGCGTGTCGTGCATCCAACCCATGTTCCACTTGAAATCAAATCCCAGTCCGCCCGCATAAACCGGGTGACTCACCTGCGGCCAGGCCGTGGACTCTTCCGCAATCATCATCAGCCCGGGACATTCTCGATGGGTTATTTCGTTAAGCTCTTTTAATAGCGACAGCGCCTCCAGGTTTTCGCGCCCGCCAAACTGATTCGGCACCCACTCACCTTCCTTTCGGCTGTAATCGAGGTAGAGCATGGAAGCAACGGCATCCACCCGCAGTCCGTCGAGATGAAATTCCTTGACCCAGTAGAGTGCGTTGGCGATGAGAAAATTGCGCACCTCATTGCGACCGTAGTTGAAAATGTAGGTGCCCCAATCGGGATGTTCGCCTTTACGCGGATCTAAATGTTCGTAGAGCGCCGAGCCATCGAAGCGGCCAAGGGCAAACGCATCTTTCGGAAAGTGCGCGGGCACCCAGTCCATGATCACTCCAATGCCCCGCTGATGCAGATAGTCAATCAAATAGCGGCAATCATCCGGGGTTCCATAACGGGCTGACGCGGCGTAATAACTGCCAACCTGATAACCCCACGAGGGTCCGTAGGGATGTTCTTTTAACGGCAGGAACTCCACGTGAGTAAAACCCAGATCGAGCACGTAGTCCGCGAGCACAGAAGCCAATTCGCGATATTGAAGTGGCCTATTATCTTCTTCAAGGATTCGACGCCAGGAGCCTAAATGAACTTCGTAAATCGAAAGCGGTTGGCGAAAGTGTTCCCGCTTAGCTCGTTTGTTTAGCCATTTCTGATCGCGAAATTTATAAGTTGACTGGTAGACAATTGACGAGGTGTTGGGCGGAACCTCCATCAAAACCGCGTAAGGATCGGCCTTGAGAAACGGGCGCCATCCGCGCGCCCGGATCTCATACTTGTACATCGTGCCGGACTCGAGGTCAGGGATAAACAGCTCCCACACACCCGATCCACCAAGCATGCGCATCTGGTGAAGCTGCCCATTCCAGCCGTTAAAGTTGCCGACGACACTTACGCCCTCGGCATGCGGCGCCCAAACCGCAAACGAAACTCCGCTCACACGCCCAACTTTTCTGACGTGCGCGCCCAACTTTTTGTAAACTGCTTCGTGCCGGCCTTCGGCAAACAAGTGCAAGTCGAGTTCGCCGAGGGTTGGAGAAAAGTAGTAGGGATCGCGGAGCGTAACCACGTGGCCATCTGGCTCGTAGATTTTGAAACGGTACGAAGGTATCTGGGTCAGGTCACGAAGCAAAATCTCAAATAGCCCCGCAGCATGCGTCTTCGCCATTGGTTGCGGGCGTTTCTTTCCCACGACTACTTCCACCGATTCTGCTTCCGGCCGGAAAGCGCGGATGCTCACGCCGTCTTCCGAGAGATGTGGTCCCAGGATGCGATGAGGATCGGCATGTTTGAGCGTGACGAGGTGGTTGAGTTCAGATGGATCAACCGTAATCTTGGAGGCCACCGTCGCTTTCGGTTCAGTCCCTGTCGGCTTTGGCGGGACGCGCTTGGCCTTCTTTGCTGACGGCTTTACTGGGGGCTTTGCTTGGGCCTTTATTGGGGGCTTCTTACTCATGTGAGTTTGGCTTCAGCGTCGCCAACCTCCTGAGCGGCAACTGATGTCGGCTCGGCATATCGGCGGTAAACATCAGCGCCAGTTCCCTTGTCTTTGAGGTTGCTCCCGGCTTCTGCCAGCATTTCCAGAAACTGCCCGCGCGGAGACGGAAGTCCAAGCTCGGCTAGTAACCCAATCACCCGCGCGGCGTATTTCATCACCTGGATTGTTTCGATCCCGGAGACTTCTGAGAAGAACCAGCCGCAACTTGTGAACATGAGTAAAGCGTTTCGCTGCAACTCCAGCAGTGTCAGGGCTCGAACCTGGTCTATTGTGGGTAGCCAGCGTCCTGCTTGGCGGTGGAGAAATTCTTCTCGTGATCGCTGCTGGTCCAGAACGAGATCAATGGAAGCATTTCGTGCCGCCCAGGGATCGACAAACACGTTGGAGCCCAGGGTTTCAAAATGGCCGGCAGCCTTGTCACCGAGGAAGGTCAACGCGGCCCGCAGCGGTCCACGCCAAGCTTGGTTCCAACCTGATTCTCCCCCGGTGTGGCAACCGCAGTCTCTAAGCCAACGGCCGACACCATGAGCGCAGCTCCAGGACATGCCCTCCCCTTCTGGGCCTTCATTGATCTGCACTTCGAGTTCCGCCGGGTATTGATCGAGATACTGGCCGTAGTTTGTAATCGAGAACCCCTCGTCGGGAGCTTCGATCTCCAGCGCGTGGGCCAGGCACAGGTCACCGAACTTGAAATGATGTCCGTAGGTTTCGCCGTCGGTAGCAACGTTCACGAGGGGTCCCCGCGCTGCGGCGCGCCCGAAGACTGCGACCAGAGCTTCGCTGGAAACCAACGCTTTCTCAAAAGCGATTGCGCGCGCTGCTGGTCCATCGTAGAAGAAAACAGCGATTGACCGACCGGAGCCGTCCTGATGAAGGTAACGATAAGCTTTCGTGGTATCGATGCTTCCGTTTTCTACAGATTTCCATTCGTCGCTACCCGCCGCTTTCCGACGCGCAGCCTGGGTCGGAGCGAGAATAACGAATCGAAGATGCTGCTCGATCAGCAGATCGAGGGTGCGGTTGTCGCAGGCCGTTTCCGGCAGCCACAGCGATTCAGGTTCTCGGCCGAAACGATGCCGGAAGTCGGCGACACCCCAGACAACCTGAGTCAAACGATCTTGATCGTTCGCGAGCGGTAGAATCGCGTGGCCATAGGCCTGCGCGATGGCATTTCCGTGACCGCCACGAGTCTTACGGCTGACGAGGTCGGCCTCGAGAATTCGACTGTAGGTTTGGGGGTGCCAGCGTTGGAGCCACGAGAGCAAGGTCGGGCCAAAGTTGAAACTTATCTTTTCGTAATTGTTTACCGTGCGCTCGATCGTCTCTTGCGCGCCGATGATTTGAGCCTGAGTGTTAGGCACATAACATTCGGCATGAATGCGCTCATTCCAGTCGTGATAGGGGTCGGCGCCAAACTCGCGATCGACATTTCCCGTCCAGGGATTCTCGCGTGGTGGTTGGTAGAAGTGTCCGTGAACTATTAGGGCCGTCATCTTAACTTCGTTTTCGACCTGCCATGTCCAGACCTACAGCGGCGACGAGAATCGCCCCTTTTATTATGTTCTGCATGTACGGTTCGACGTTTTTAAGTGACATGCCGTTGTCGAGGCTGGCCATAATCAGGGCGCCCAGAATGGCTCCGAAAACCGTGCCGCGCCCGCCCATCAGGCTCGTGCCTCCAATTACACAGGCCGCGATAGCATCGAGTTCCAACAGTTGCCCCGCGTCGGGAGATGCACTACCCACGCGCGCCGTATAAATTATTGATGCCACACCTGTGAGAGCGCCCATGATACAAAACACAGCTAGAATGTGTCTGCGGATGTTTATCCCCGAAAGCCGGGCCGCGTCAGGGTTACCACCGATCGCGTAGAGATAACGTCCGAAGGTCGTATTCTGAGTAAGGAACGCGCCAGCCAGAGCGATGGCCAAAAAGATAATTACGGGGTTTGGTATCCCGGCTGCCACCCCCGGAGCAAGCTCGTAAGAATTCATCATGTAGACAAACCCAATGATCACGGCACTGGGAATAAGAACTCGTATCAATGTCGTTCGGGGTGAAGCCGCACCAATTCCATGACTGCGCCGCGCGCGACTACGCGAAATGTTCATCAGTATGATGGCCGCCACGGCGATGGCCGCAATCACCCAACCTACCATTGGGCCAACGTAGCCTTGCCCAATCGCCTTGAAGGATTGGAGCCTCAACGGAATCGTTTCGCCCCGGCTCAGACCAAGGATTACCCCGCGCCACGCCAGCAAACCTCCGAGAGTAACAATGAAAGCTGGAATGTTGACGTATGCGGTCAAGGCACCCTGGAAGGAACCGACAGCGACGCCCACGGCAATACCGGC
>JACDCK010000156.1 GCA_013817595.1 Pyrinomonadaceae bacterium
TGATGCGATCCAGGCCTGCATCCTTCAAAGCCTGGGCGCGGTCAGGAAGGAAGTAGCCGTTGGTCGTGAGCGCGAGATCGAGCAGTCCGTTTGTTCTTAGCTTCGCAAGTTGGCTGATAATCGTTTCGATGTCGCGGCGCAGCATTGGTTCGCCGCCGGTGAGGCGTAGCTTCTGGATACCCAGACTAACGAAGATCTCGCAAACGTATTCAATCTCTTCGTAAGAGAGCATTTGCTCTTTCGGCGCAATGGGCGGCTCGCCGTGGGGCAGGCAGTAGAAACAGCGAAAGTTGCAACGATCTGTCAGGGACACGCGCAAGTCGCGTATTGCCCGACCGTATGAATCATTCAGCAAGCGTTCCATCGAGTCAATAATACGCCTCTCCGCCGATGCATGCCAAAGCGCGCAGTAGTCGATCCACGAAACTACACTAACCAACACGAAAAGGCTTTATTAGTGTCATTTGATATCTTCGGCAAAGGAAGAATTAAGGGGTTGGGGGGTCATTACTCTTATGCGAACCGGGACGCCGATTAGCCCGCTCTACGCTGAGGCAGCGACACCTTCTTGACGTTTCATTTGTGGTGCGGTTAGGCAGAACCTACTTCTGCGCCAAAAACTGTTTAGCCTTGCGAAGCTCGGGCCGGGCACTGTCGGTGTGAGCCATGAGCGCCACAATTTTCCTGTAGTAAGCACTGGCTTTCTTCTTGTTTCCGGAGAGTTCGGCGGCGAGCGCGGCGCCGTAGAGTCCATTGAATCGCTTCGGTGAGTCTCTTAGTGAGGTCTCAAACTCGCCTAACGCCTGCTCCGGTTGTCTCAGTTCCAGCAGCATGTCTCCAAGCATTTCACGCGCTGGAATGATCGGACCAGGTGTAACCGGATGTTTTTCCGAGGCAGCTTCAAGCTCGGCCGCTGAGCGGATTAGGGTCAGGGCCTCGTCGCTCTTTCCTTCAGCGAATGCTAGCCAGGCCGCCGCCGCTCGACGTTGAATCTCGACCTGATTGGCCCAGTAGGTATCTTTGGCGTTGGCGAGTGCGGTCTGAAGGGCGGAGAGTTTCTCAACATCTATGTGAGCAGCGTTCCGATCGCCGCTCCGCGCCGCTCCCACGGCCCGCGCGAAATAGATTATGGCTTCGGCATAGCGGAAGCGGTCCCAGGGAAAAGTAGCCGGACGCAACTCGAGTTTGGCGGCCTCCGACCAACGCCGCAATTCCAGCGCATAGCGCGCCGGAATTGCGGTAAAGGCATAAGCTGCTGATATGACCTCGGCATCGACTTTCTCGACGTCGTTCGCCTGCGCGAGGATTTGCCGGGCCTTTTCATCCTCTCCGCCTTGCAGATAGGCATAAACAAGGTAGTCGAGGGCATGAAGCTGATCGAACGAAGCTGCGCCCGGGTGCGTTCTTGCCACATGGTTTTTCGCCGTCGCCGCCGAAGCGAGGTTCGAGTTAATCGATTCCTGCCACAGGCCAAGACGCGTGAAAATGTGAGAGGGCATGTGCAGCGCGTGAGGAGACGAAGGAGCAATCTTGGCGTAGCTGCGCGCGGCCGGCAGTGCCAGATACGCAAGCTGCGGATAGTCGAAACTATGAATCAAGTAATGCGCCACGCCGGGGTGCCTGGGCTCTTGAGGTAAGACCCGATTCAGAATCCCGGCCGCCTTCTTTTGGTTTGCGAAAGTCTTGTCAGTGATAGGGCCAGTCCCCAGCAGCGCGAGCGCATAAAAAATCGCAGCTTCTCGGTCCTTCGGATAGCTCAAGTAAACCCGCTCCATCGCCTTCTCGTAAGCAAGGGCGCGCGTGCGGTGATCGAGCCGGTCGGAATCCTTATAGAAGGCTTCTATCGCTGCGATGTAATCTCTTTCACGATCGGTCTTCGCATCGATTGATTTTGCTTTTTCAACGGCGGCCCAGCCTTTCTGCAACTCCGCGGGGGTCGAAGGCGCCCAGACGGGGTGATAAAGGCTCATAGCCACGCCCCAGTGGGCCATGACACACTTGGGGTCGTCCGTGGCAACTGCGGCAAAAGCTTTTTCCGCTTCCTCATACCAAAAAGAGTGGAGCAGCGCTGCAGCGCGATTGAATTGCTTTTGGGCAGAGGCACTGCAGGAGACCGCGAAGTTTACATGGCCGAGCTTTTCGGCTGGAGCGTGTGTGTGCGGGTGCATCTCTTGCGCTGCCGGACGAGAGGAACAGAGCACGAGCAACGATGCAGTTAGAATCAAGTCAATAAGCTTCATTCCTAGCCCTCCCTCTCCTGATTCTTATCATAGCCAGAGCCGAGATTCCATCCCCAGCCAACCCCTCAATATCCCGCTGCCGCCCTGCGCCAGGTCCATTCCTCGGCGGCGGGCTTGCCATTCATGGTGCCTTCGATCTTCGCATGCAGCGCGCCGTCATCGCCGAGCCAGTAAATGACTCGTTGAGGAAAGTCATGCTTCGCGTTTTCGAAAACAACGCGTTTCTCTTTCTGTTCAATAAGACGAAAGGGTGTGGCCGGGCGCCCTCGTGGACTGGCCCAGTAAATGATCGCCTCCGGCGTCGCTTCGATCCTCAGAAACTCAAAAGACACGGTTCGCCCTCGGGCCACGTCGCGATGAAGCCCGAGCATCGTGTTACCTTTGGGCGTCTGCCAGAATTCCTCCATCTCCACTCCGCCCTGAACTCCGCTCCAGTTTCCGGCCATCCAGGCCAGGCCTGTCAAGTCTGTGACTGTGGCTTGCGCGCGAGCATGGACGCTGAAGCCAATCAGCGCCAAAAATACAATTGCGATCACCACTCTTGATGTGTGCATAAGATTATCCTCCGAAAACAGCTTAGGACACTTGGTTGGGTTTCGTCTTGAATAAACGCGACATCTCTGTCAGAACCGCGAGCAGTAGCGACTGGGTTGTAGCTCCCTGTTGAGACCGGGTCGCTACCGCTCCCCGTTCTGACAAGCACCACATCTGTGCGGCCAGCAGGATCACGAGGGTCCGAGCAGGGCCGCGATCCGCCGCGGAGACACAAAGTAGGAACCGAACTCACCTGCCGCTATTCTTTGCTCTGCCGGGGTGTGTCCGGCAAACTCGCGAAACTCGCGCACCATATGAGGCTGGTCGGCATAACCTCCTTCAAGCGCCAGACTGGTCCATTCGCGCAAACCCTTCGCCCACGAGTCGCAGGAGGTTTTGAAAGCGCATGATGCGGGAGAACAATTTCGGCGAGAGACCAACACTGACGCGAAAGTCGCGTTCAAGCTAGCGCGAACTCCAGCCAACCCCGTTCGCAACTTCGTGTACACGAGTTTGGCCGCGCGTGCGAATGATCTCCTTCACGGCTGCTTCAAACCGCGGGCGCGGAGTGGTGGTAACCAATTGCTGCAAGAGAAACTCTTCCACTAGTTGTTGGCGATGCATGTTATTGCGCGCTTCAAACACAGCTTCTTCGAGGTAGGTTCCTTTATGACCCCAGACGTCGCCGGTGGGGACCATGCTATCCGTAAATTTAGCTAACTCCGTCCACTTCTACTCAGATCCCGCGAGCTGGTCAACTGAAAAGGCAGTGGGTAGTGGGTCAGTTTGAGCTTAAAGTCAGATACAATGTGTTTTCGAATCCCGAAGGGATTTAAGTCAATAGCCGTGGGCGGGCGTTGCGACGCCCACGGACGCTCGGAGAAAAGATTCCTGACCCTGGGATCAAACAGAGCCCGTAAACTGTGACCCCCTTCAGGGTCAGACATTTTTCTTTCGCCTATTCCGCGGGCGTCGCGCAACGCTTGCCCACGGCTATTAACTTAGATCCCTCCGGGATGATGTGCCGAAACCCAAACTCAGTACTACGCTCGGGCTGCTAACTTGCCACGCCTTATTGCTGACTGCTAATCTTGCCTCTAAATTTCCATCCGTTCTTGAAAGGAGTTCTAAATGAAGAAGAATGCCATTACATTTCTCCTCGCTACGATGTTCGTCATTGCCGGTGCGGTCGTCGCAGGAATCGCAAGATCGACTGAAGGCGAGGTGCCGGCTCCCCCGGCGATCGGCACTACACTCGAGGATTTCTCCTTGCCAGATGCAGATGGCAAAGAACACTCACTGAATTCACTCAAAGGAAAAAACGGGTCGGTGCTGATCTTCGTGGCCACAAAGTGCCCTGTTTCCAATGCCTATAACGAACGTATGGAAAAGTTGGCCCAGGATTACAAAGCACGCGGCATCAATGTCTTCGGTATCAATTCAAACGCAGCCGAGTCCGCCGCGGCAGTAAAAGCCCACGCCACGCAGAACAACTTGACCTTCACAATTTTTAAAGATCCGGCCAACAAGATTGCCGACCGACTTGGCGCCACCGTCACCCCTGAAGTTTATTTGCTCGATGCGAACAACAAGTTGATTTATCGCGGACGCATTGACAACGCAAAAGATGCAGCTCAGGTCAACTCGAGCGAGTTGCGTGATGCGATTGAAGCAACTCTAGCTGGCAAACCTGTGGCAAAGACAACTGCCACGGCTTTTGGCTGCACCATCAAACGCGTCTAACAGATGACTTTGGCCCGTCCATTTGCTCTTGTCGCTGTCAGCTTGAGCATTCTCTTGCTCACCAATTTCGCGGCGCCGGCTCAATCTCGTAAGCAAAAGAGCCGCGTTGCCAAACCGTCTGTAGTGGTGCGCGAGATCGATGCGACTTCGCTGACCGCTATATTGAAGCGCGAGTCGACGGCACGGCCGCTGCTTGTTAACTTCTGGGCCACCTGGTGTGATCCATGTCGTGAAGAGTTTCCCGACTTAGTGAAGCTTTATCAGCAATTTCGGCCGCAGGGCCTCGACATGATCGCCGTGTCGCTGGACGATCTAGCCGATATCAAAACCGAGGTGCCGAAGTTTCTGCGCCAGATGCGCGCGACTATGCCCGCTTATCTGCTGAATGTGCCCGACCCGGATCAGATCATAAGTACGGTGGATCCGCAGTGGAGCGGCGCGCTGCCGGCAACGTTTCTTTACGACGCCGAGGGCAAGGTTGTTTTCAGACACTTCGGTCGCATTAAGCCGCTGGAGCTGCGGGCGGCAATCCAAAAGCTAGTAGGCAGTAAAGTAGTGACGGGTAGTAAGTAATGAGTAATGAGTAAAAGCGTCGCGCGCCGTTGTTTCTTTCTCATCACTCTCTTATGATCACTCCTGACGTAATCGCCGCTCATAACCTCACCCAGGACGAGTTCCAACATATCCAGAGCCTCTTAGGCCGGGAGCCGACTCTGGTGGAGTTGGGTATCTTCTCAGTGATGTGGTCAGAGCACTGCTCCTACAAATCTTCGCGCGTGCATCTGAGCCGTCTGCCCACTACCGGCGAGCGCGTGGTTGTCCCCCCAGGTGAAAATGCCGGGGTGGTCGATGTGGGTGACGGCTGGTGTGTCGCGTTCAAGATCGAATCACACAATCATCCGTCATTCATCGAGCCTTTCCAAGGCGCTGCGACTGGTGTTGGTGGAATTCTGCGGGACATCTTTACCATGGGTGCACGACCCCTTGCCTCCATGAACAGTCTGCGCTTCGGCTCGCTGGACCATGCCCAACACGGTCGGCGCAACCGATCGCTGCTGGCCGGCGTTGTTGCCGGCATCGCTCACTACGGAAATGCGTTTGGAGTGGCCACAGTGGGCGGTGAAGTGGCGTTTGATGATGCCTACGCCCTTAATCCTCTGGTGAATGCGTTCGCCCTCGGACTGGTACGTCGTGACCAGATTTTTTTTGGCAAAGCAGCCGGAGTCGGAAACCCGGTGCTCTATGTGGGCGCCAAAACCGGACGCGATGGCATTCACGGAGCGACGATGGCTTCGGCGGAGTTTGATGAAGAGGCGCTGCAAAAACGACCCACGGTTCAGGTCGGTGATCCATTCCTCGAGAAGCTGCTGCTCGAAGCTTGCCTTGAAGCGATGCGCAGCGGCGCTGTCGCCGGTATCCAGGACATGGGCGCTGCGGGTCTGACGTCTTCATCATGCGAAATGGCCGCCCGCGCACATACTGGAATCGAACTTGACCTGTCGCTGGTCCCGCAGCGCGAACAGGGAATGACCGCCTACGAGATGCTTTTATCAGAATCCCAGGAACGAATGCTGATCGTGGCCCACTCCGGCCGCGAACGCGAGGTTGTCGATATTTTTAGCAAGTGGGACCTCGATGCCGTCGTGATTGGGCGCGTGCGCGATACCGGGCGAATGCAGGTAATTCATAATGGCGAAACAGTCGCCGATATTCCGGTGTCACTTCTCACGGACGAAGCGCCGAAGTATCAACGGCCGATGAAAAAACCAGTCTGGAGTCTCGAGTCTGGAGTCAAGAGTCAACGATCGGGTCCACAGACTCCCGACTCTGGACTTGAGACTCCAGACTTAAAGGAGGCACTGCTTAAGTTGCTTTCCACGCCCAACATAGCCTCAAAGCAATGGGTCTATCGCCAGTACGATCACATGGTGAGAACCAACACCGCTGCGCTGCCGGGAGCGGATGCCGCTGTTGTCAGAATTAAAGAGACGCGTCGCGCGCTGGCTATGACACTCGATGGCAATGGTCGCTATTGCGCGCGGAACCCTCGTGAGGGCGCAAAGCTGATTGTGGCCGAAGCAGCACGCAACGTGGTGTGTGTGGGTGCCCGACCACTCGCCGTCACCAACTGCCTCAACTTTGCGTCTCCCGAAAAACCGGAAGTGATGTGGTCGTTTTCGGAAGTTATCGATGGCATGGCCGAAGCATGCAAAGTATTTAATACCCCGGTCGTCTCGGGTAATGTTTCTTTCTACAATGAAACAGACGGGCGTGGCATTCTGCCGACTCCGGTAATCGGCATGATCGGACTCGTGGAAGAAGTGCGGCGCGTCGTGCAACAAGGATTCAAACAAGAGGGAGACCATATAGCGCTGCTGGGAACAACGGCTGACGATTTGTCGATCAGCGAATATGCGAACAGAGTCGCCGGCCCATCGACTGAGGAA
>JACDCK010000420.1 GCA_013817595.1 Pyrinomonadaceae bacterium
ATGTTTCTCCAGAAATGCGTCAGCGCGACGAACTTGCGATCAAGCAGTTGAACTTACAGCCAAACCCTTTTGCTCGCGCGTTGGCACACCGTAAGAGGCTAAGAGGTACGCCGTGCGACGAAGGAGCGGTGAAGTGAATCAACGCGCGCGACACGCTTGATAGGGGTAAACCCCATACGCGCCAAGTTAAGCAGCTAAGTGTGTGAGAGAAGGCTGATTAGCATTCTTCCCTAATCGGGGGGGGTGTCAGATGAACTGTGTAAACGATTGTCCGTCCAGAGTTGGCACGCGCCCTGCAAAGATGATCGAGAAAGCCTGCATCGCCTGACCCCAATGCGGGATCGGCATCGTCCACTTTTTTGCGATGTTGCGCAAGGCTAAATATAACAACTTGAAGGCCGCCTCGTCGTTCGGGAACGAGGCCCGCGTCTTAATCACTTTGCGCAGACTCATATTCAGCGACTCAATGGCGTTAGTCGTATAGACTGCCCGGCGGATGTCATCAGGGAAGCCGAACATCGGGATCACTCGCGCCCAGTTCGCCCTCCACGACTTGCTGATTGAAGGATAGCGGGTGTCCCACTTTTCAGCGAAGGTTGCCAGGTGCTGCTCGGCTTCTTCAACGGTCGCGGCGCGGTAAATGACCTTCAGATCAGCCGCCACAGCTTTTCGATCTTTGAACGACACATAAGCCAACGAGAACCGCATGAGATGAACGAGACAGAGCTGCACCTGCGTCTTCGGATAGATCGTCTCGATGGCTTCGGGAAACCCCTTGAGGCCGTCCACGCAGGCGATGAAGATGTCACGCACGCCCCTGTTCTTTAACTCCGTGATGATCGAGAGCCAGAACTTAGCTCCTTCGTTCTCCGAGGCCCACAGGCCCAGAACTTCTTTGATTCCTGATATGTTGACGCCAATCGCCAGGTAAATCGCCTTGTTCGAGATGCGCCCCTGATCTTTGACTTTCACCTGCAAAGCGTCGAGGTAAAGAATCGGATACACAGGATCGAGCGGGCGTGACTGCCACGAGCGCACTTCATCAATCACGCCATCGGTGACGGTCGAGATCAGATCTGGTGAGACTTCAACGCCATAAATCTCTTGCAGGTGAGCTTGAATCTCACGACAGGTCATCCCTCTGGCGTACATCGAGATGATCACGCTCGTCGAAGCCGTCGAAGCGCGTCTGCCCCTTCTTGACCAGTCGCGGCTCGAAGGAGGAATCGCGGTCGCGCGGCACCTCAATCTCGATCTGCCCGCGCTTGCCACGAATGGTTTTCTTCGACTTACCGTTACGCGAGTTGCCGGAGTTCTGACCGGCGGGGGCATACTTTTCGTAGCCGAGGTGGTGCGTCATCTCACCGTGCAGCGCACGCTCGACCACTGCTTTGGTAAATTGTTGCAAAAGACCATCGTTACCGAACATATCTTCGGGCGACTCGCATTCTTTCAGTAGTTCATCGAGGAGTTCGGGTGTAATCGGCATCATCTATCCTTTCTTGAACAAGGTAAGTTGATTATTGCCGTTTACACAATCCGTCTGACACCCTCAAGAGTGGATGCTTGGTTAGATTCTTACCGGCAAGTTAATGCCGGCGTTCGGCGGCTTACCAAGCGGACTGCTATGAAAGACCACATCAACACTATCCTCGGTATCACGCTGATCTTCACCTGCGTCGCGCCATGCCCGGCGCAGCGGCCTGGGCACAGCTCCCCGCGACCCCGTCAGGACAGGTGGGCGAATGCGGTGAGGCGCGACTTGCCGGGCCTCGATCAGAAGGAGCGTGGCAGTAATGCGCCGGGTCCGTCCGACGAGCGCGCTGAGTTCAGCGCTCAAGACAAGGAAGCCTGTGCCGCATTAGAGAAAGCAGTAGAGAGCGGGCGCACGAGTGAGGTGCGTCGTCACCTCGGTAGGCTCGGCAAGGGCGCCCCCGCGCAGGTGTGCGGCACCGGGGCCTTGTTTACGGCGGCCAGGGAGGGGCGGCTTGAGATCGTTAAGATGCTACTTGGGGCGGGGGCCGATCCGAGAATATTAATGCCCGGTCATCACTTATGCTGTGTCAC
>JACDCK010000421.1 GCA_013817595.1 Pyrinomonadaceae bacterium
GGAACATCCGAGGCATTCGATCCTAGAAGTTCAAGTGCTTCGTGAGAAGCTCGAAGCCATGGCAACCCAGGCTGAACGCGAATCAGGATCCTCTTCGAGGGAAGAAACGAGGAACCAGTTGCGGGCGGATGCCGAGTTGATGAGGCAGCGCCTCCGTGACGGAGATTTTCACGTAGGAGACCGGATACTGATAACTGTCGATACGGGAGCGGTTGGCGTAACGGATTCGGTGACAGTTCGCGCGGGCAGAACGATTCAGCTTGCAGGGATGCCGGAGATTTCGCTCCAGGGGGTGCTCCGGTCCGAGCTTCAGGAATATCTGACGCAGCAGTATGCGCGCATAATCAAGGAGCCGAAGATCAAGGCGGTCCCGCTGCTTCGGCTTGGAATTTATGGACCAGTAGGAAGGCCGGGGTTTTATTCAGTTCAGGCGGACTGGCTGCTGAGCGATGTGATCATGAATGCCGGCGGGCCAGGGGCAACGGCGGATCTGAACAAGACTGTTGTACGGAGAGGTCGCAGGGAGGTGGTTTCCCGCAAGACGATTCAGCGGGCTTTGGTAGTAGGATCGACGATTGATGCGCTTAATCTGCGCCCGGGGGATGCAATTTATGTGGGAACCACAGGATCAAGGAATTGGTCCCAGGCACTTAGGGCAGTCAGCATCGGCCTTGCGCTTGGATTCACGATCTACGGCGTTGGCAAGAGATTCTGATATGTCGACTATCGAGCGCAGAGCCAGAGCCTTACACCACTCACCTTTGCCCCTCCGTCAACGCGTGAGTGGCGGAGGTGCTATGGCGGAGATTCGCGAGGTTGCTCGTCCAATCGAGCTGGTGCGGTTTGCCGATAGCGCCTCACCGGATTGCCCAGCCGCGGAAGTGATTCCGCGTGAGCGTTCCGAGCGTCTTGACCGATTGGTTAATGTCGCCCTTAGTGCAGCGGCTTTACTCATCTTCTTCCCGGTCATGCTGCTGGTAGCCGTACTGGTGAAACTGACATCTCCCGGGCCGATCCTGTACGTTCAGACGCGCGTGGGAAGAGACAGACGGCAGGCACCCCTTAGCGCAACTTACGATCGTCGTATGCAGGATCTGGGCGGTCAGGTGTTCTCGATTTACAAGTTCAGGACGATGCACGTGGACGCGGAAGATGTTTCGGGGGTTGTGTGGGCCACGAAATCAGATCCGCGCGTGACGCTGGTTGGGAGATTCCTCCGCAAGGCGCGCCTGGACGAGTTGCCGCAACTGGTGAACGTAGTGCAGGGTGACATGAACATTGTCGGACCGCGTCCTGAGCGTCCCAGCATCTTTGCTCGTCTGCGCGAGAACATAGCGGATTATCCTTTGAGACAGCTTGCCAAGCCGGGCATAACCGGCTGGGCCCAGATCAATCAGGGATACGATCAGAATCTGGATGACGTGCGGGCGAAGGTCCGCTACGATCTCGAGTACATAAATCGCCAGTGCCTCGCCGAGGATTTCCGGATCATGTTGAAGACCTTCCCAGTCGTTCTGTTTGGAAAGGGCGGGCAGTAGGTTTTTTGGGAGTGGGGATGGGGGATGGGGAGTGAAGGATGGGGAACGACTTTCCGGGCGGGTCTTATCGCAGAAGTGCGACTAGACCCGCTTTTTACAGGCGTCTCCCTCCTTTGCATCCATAACCCCTGTCCCTATCCCCTATCTCCCACTCCCTTGCCATCAGCGGCGAGTCGGCTCCCAGATCGGACTTCGCTTCCCACGGAAAACCTTCGCCCATGCAAGAACGCCGGCGAGGTTCGAGGCGAGTGCGAAGCCCGGCACCGCGAATATCCTTGGGACGAAGCGTCCCTCCGGCCAGCGCATTCCCACAATGCCCGCTGCAATGCCCAACACGCTGATCGCCAGCAATATCTGAGCGAGACGCCACTGTAGCGCCAGCAATACCAGACCCAGAAAGCCCAGCGGCAGGGCCAGGTAGGCGAGCCAGCGGCAGAGCTTGTGGCTCACCAACATCCAGGCGAAGCTGCCGTAGGTAAGAGGGTTCATTAGCTGGCGCTTGTACCATAGC
>JACDCK010000422.1 GCA_013817595.1 Pyrinomonadaceae bacterium
GAGGGGGGCCTAGCCCGCACAGGGGCGTAGCCCAGTAATAGAGCCAGCTAGACGGCGGGGCACAGCCACCGCCTCACATCCGGCGGCGAAGCCGTGCCACTTCGAGGTCTTTCTCGGTGGAAGATGAAACTGCATCAGTGCCGCTCCATCGAAAAGTGAATTTCGCTGCGCCATCTAGTGACCACCCTTGGTTCAGTCCCTCCTTGACAGCGTTCGCGGATTTTCGCTAATCTTCGTTTACTTCTTCTGCCGAAGGGCGTCAATATGTTTGCGTGCATTTTTGGGAAAGGAATTACCGGCGGAGTGTCGTTGGCGGAGTTTGCCACCGCTTTCTCACCTCGGGTGGAAGAGACGGCGGTCGATACGGTAGTCATTGACGCCGAAGGTTGTGAACTGCTTTTTGGTTCGGCTTACGAGCTGGCGAATCAAATCGCCAAATGCGCAGCGCGCCCAAAAGAATCTGCCGGGCTGGGATGCAAGGTCAATGTGGCTTTAGCCGGGAATCCGGATGCCGCCATACATGCGGCCAGGTTCTTCCAGGGCATTACCTTTATTTCTTCCGGGGAAGAACTCACCTGCCTGGGCGAGCTGCCTATCTCGGAATTAAGTCCAACGTCCAATGTCCAAAGTCCAAAGTCTGAAGACCAAACTTCATTTTCAAATAGACAGACTTTGGACATTGGACGTTGGACTTTGGACGAAAAGAAACGACACGAGGAAATACAAAAGATCCTGGAAACGCTGACGCTGTGGGGTGTTCGCACGTTTCGCGATTTTGCCAGGCTGCCAGTCGCCGGCATTTCAGAGCGTTTGGGCCAGGAAGGAATAAGGCTACAACAACTTGCCAGCGGGAAAACCGAACGCCACCTAAAACTCAAACAGCCCGCACCTGTTTTCGAAAACTCAATCGAGCTGGAGCATGCGCTCGCGGAGCTCGAACCCCTCTCATTCATCTTTGCGCGCCTGCTCAATCAGCTTTGCGCCAGCCTGAATGCTTATGCCCTCGCAACTAATGAGTTGCGCGTACGGATGAAATTGGAAGATGAAACCTCTCACGAACGCCAGCTCAATCTTCCTTCCCCAATGCGTAACCCCAAAGTTGTTTTGAAGCTGTTGCTGCTCGACACGGAAATGCATCCTCCGCCAGCGGCGGTCATCGGGGTGACGATTGCCTGCGAGCCGGTCAAGCCGCGCGTGCTTCAGAACGGCCTCTTTATTCCTTTGGCGCCGCAACCTGAGAAGCTGGAACTTACTCTGGCCAGGCTGGCGAAGCTGGTTGGTCCTGAAAACACCGGCTCGCCTGAGTTGGTTGATACGCACCGGCCAGGAGCTTTTCGCGTGAAGAGATTTGGCTTGAAAGAAAAAGTTAACCACAGGAGACAGAAAAATTCGAAATTCGAAATTCGAAATTCGAAATGTCTTCTGGGTTTCCGAGTTTTTCGGCCGCCTTTGCGAGCGCTGGTTGAGGCCAACCGAGGCTATCCCACACAGATCAGCGCCTGGGGATCGAATCGAAGTGTGCATGGGAAAGTTGTGCGGCTGGGGGGTCCATGGCGGACGACCGGTGATTGGTGGCGCGAAGATCGTTGGGCGCGAGATGAATGGGATGTCACCGTGGAAAAGCGGGCAGAGGTTTCGCCAGGCAAACCCACCCCTTCGCCCCTGCAAGTCATTTATCGGATTTATCGCGAGCTGAGTAGTGGTTCGTGGTTTGTTGAAGGAATCTACGATTGAGGATGCCATTGCCAATTGCCGATTGCCGATTGGCAGTCAGGACAGGTTGAGTTGTGAATCAGGTTGAACATGCACTCGAAGGAAACGGTAATTTGCAGGTCGGGAAGGGGGCAAAGCGGAGCGCGCCCCCGCTCAAGCTGCAAATTACCATTTCCTTCGAGTGCATGTTCAACCTGGTTCACAACTCAACCTGTCCTAACTGCCAATCGGCAATTGGCAATCGGCAATTGGCAATGCCCTCAGTCGTAGATTCCTTCAACAAACCACGAACCACTACTCAGCTCGCGATAAATCCGATAAATGACTTGCAG
>JACDCK010000424.1 GCA_013817595.1 Pyrinomonadaceae bacterium
CGGTTAAGACGAGCGGTTTCCATCAGGACACCAAGAAAAGCGAGATTCTGATCAACGAAGAAGCCCGGGCCACAGAAATTGTTGCCGAGGCAGAGAAAGAAACTTTCGTTGTCAGCGAGGTATCCACTAAAGAGCGGAAACGAAATCCGGTGCCACCGTTCATCACTTCAAAGCTGCAACAAGAAGCCTCGCGCAAGCTTGGTTTCGCGGTAAAGAAGACGATGATGCTGGCTCAGAAGCTGTACGAAGGTGTGGAGCTGGGGTCGGAAGGATCGGTCGGTCTAATCACCTACATGCGCACCGATTCCACGCGCGTTTCAGAAGCCGCTCTCGGCGAGCTCCGTGATTTCATTGGCAAGCAATACGGTCCCACGTATCTGCCGGAGAAGGCGGTTCATTATCGCTCCAAGAAAGATGCGCAGGACGCACATGAGGCTATCCGCCCAACTGAGGTTGCGCGCACGCCGGATTCCCTGGCCCAGTATCTGAACAAGGATGAGCTGAGACTCTACCGACTCATCTGGCAGCGGACTGTGGCTTCGCAGATGACTTCCGCGATTTTCGATCAAACAACCATCGACATCAACGCCGGTCGTTTCCTTTTTCGCGCGACAGGTTCGGTGCAGAAGTTTGACGGGTTCCTGAAGCTGTACCAAGAGGGTCGCGACGAAAAAACCGAAGAAGACGACGAAGCTGAGCGCACTCTGCCAATGGTTGAAAGGCGCGAGGTGCTAAATCTAAAGACGATAACTCCCGAGCAGCACTTCACTGAACCGCCACCGCGTTATACAGAAGCTACCTTGGTCAAAGCGCTTGAGGAAAAGGGAATAGGTCGGCCGTCAACCTACGCTGCGATTATGACAACGATTCAGGACCGTGAATACGTTGAGAAGCTGGAGGGTCGGTTTCATCCGACCTCCCTGGGCAAGACTGTAAACGACGTGCTGATCGAAGGTGGGTTCGACGACCTCTTCAATGTTACCTACACAGCGCGCATGGAGGAAGAGCTCGATCACGTCGAGGAAGGAAAGCTCAAATGGACCGCGGCGCTGCATGAGTTCTATGACAAGTTCAAGGACGATCTGAGCAAGTTCAAGGAATACACTGCTGGGATCAAGAATGTAGACACACCCACCGACGAAGTTTGTCTGAAATGCGAAACCAAGGGGATGGTCCAGAAGTTTGGGCGCTTCGGCAAGTATCTCAAGTGTCTGAACTGCGCCGCCACACGTGACGCTGAGCCCAAGGCCGGAGCGAATGGCAGTGCAGCACGCGGAGAAGCAAGTGCCGGAGGTAATGAATCGGAAGAACCGGAGGCCTGCGATCTGTGTGGCAAACCCATGCAGCTCAAGCGCGGTCGCTTCGGTCAATTCCTGGGGTGTACCGGTTATCCCGAGTGCCGCAACATTCGGAAGATCTCCAAAAGCGGAGCAGTTGCCCCGGCACCGATTCCGCTCGATGAGAAGTGCCCTGTCGACGGCGCGCAACTCGTGAAACGGTTCGGGCGATTCGGTGAGTTTATCTCCTGCTCAAACTACCCAAAGTGTAAATACATCAAGCAGGAAACAACGGGCGTAGCGTGTCCGCGAGAGGGATGCGTGGGTGAGTTGGTCGTCAAGAAATCGAAACGTGGAAAAACATTTTACGGTTGTTCGCAGTACCCCACTTGTGACGCAGTCTTCTGGAACAAGCCGGTGAAGGAAGCGTGTCCGAATTGCCAGGCGCCTTTTCTGCTCGAGAAGACCTCAAAAAAACAGGGCACGTTCCGTTACTGCGCAAACGAAGAGTGTGGATACAATTCGAACGAAACCGGAACCGACATCGCTAAGGTCAAGCGAATTAAAGTGCTAACCGACCGCCAACCTGCTCGATAAATCCTGGCGGCGATGAAACTTTCCGCCTAACGAGTTAAGGATTCTTGTCGCGCGAGTCCGCGAGCCGCGACAAAATCCGGGGTTGAACTGAATCCGCAGACTCAAGTTTGGTTATATGGAATTTCAATGCCCTTTTGCGTGAGGTAAGCGGCGAC
>JACDCK010000157.1 GCA_013817595.1 Pyrinomonadaceae bacterium
GGCATATCCCTCCCAGTCGGTCATGCCAATGCCCCTGAGATCGGGGCGCCGTGGAAATTCGGGCAGACAAAGGTTCTGACCGAACAGGGCGACCGATAAGGCGCGAACGATTGCGCGCGCGCGTGAGGTCGAACCGCAGCCGTGACATGAGACTTTCTCCCGGCCAAGTTCGGAAAATTTCTTCCTGCACGCTGCGCCGCAAACATTGCAACGAAACGAAAGCGACTCTGTCTCGTGCCTTGCGCTGACATCCATGGTTACCGAACTACATTCCGTGCGCCTTTCGAGCCGCGGTGTCAATTCGTTGTCACCCGCGCAACGGCTGTGGCCAGGGTATTGACCGAAGTTAACGGCAAGCCGCCGCTGACATTCTGCAGATAGAAGGTCATCCCGTTGGTCACCCAGATCCCCGTCTTGTATGAGAATGGTCCGGGACCGAAACGAGCAAAAAGGACACCATTCGGCGCGCCTACATGGATCTCTAGTGTCTCGGCCAGGGTACTTGTCCCGGAGAGAGTGGCTACGCCGAGCTTATTTACATCACCGGTGATCGGGTCGGGTTGCGCAGTCAGAGTCGCCGTGGGCTGATCCACGCCCACGGTCGCGATTCCCAAGGTATTTATCGAGCTTAGAGGAGCGCCATTCGAGACATCTTGTAAGTAAAACTTCATGCCGTTCGAAACCCAGTCTCCAGTGGTAGCAGTATAGCGTCCCGAGCCTACGGGCGCGGTGAACTGTGGACCATTGGGAGCGTTCACGTGCACTTCGACGGCTTTGCGATCCGTGGTGAAATAGAGTGTCGTGTGGCCATTCACGCCGTCCACCGATCTGATAGGATTGGGATAGGCTGAGATCCAGCTCCCGGACGTGGTGACGCTCACGGGGCGCACATGCGCGACGGCGCTCGCCAGGGTATTCGCTGCCGTGAGCGGCTTCCCATTGGAGACATCCTGAAGATAGAAGCTCATCCCGTCTTTAACCCATTTTCCGGTCATGACCGACGCTGTTCCCGAATTAGAACCTCCGAATTGCGGGCCGGACGGGGAACCAATGTGAACTTCCACTGCGGTCGTCCCGAAGGTTGACCACGACACCGTGGTGACTCCCAAGGTCGACCCGTCCGTGACGAAAATAGGATCCGGGTTGAGAGTTAGTTTTCCAGCGCCGACTAGCGTCGCAGTTGCCAGAGTGTTAGCGGAGGTTAGCGGTAGGCCATCGGAAATATTTTGCAGATAGAACGTCATTCCGTTCACAGCCCACAATCCAGTTTTCGCGGAAGCGCTTCCGGGGCCGGATCCAGAGAGCCGTGGTCCGTCAGGTGCGTTGATGCGCACATCCACGAGCTTTGTGTCGTAGCTTGTCCACGAAACGTTGGTAACGCCCAGCCCGAACGGATCCGTGATCAGTGGGTTTGGATCAGCGGTAATCGAACCCGTCGGCAGGCTCCCCAAATGGAGAGTCACGGTATCCAATGTAAACTCTGGGGTCAGAGGTTGTCCGTCCGTCACATCCTGCAGGTAAAAGACAGTTCCTTCCCGAACCCACTTCCCGGTGGTCGCGGCAAAACTTCCAGCTGGGCTGCTGGTTAGGAGGTTTCCCGAGGGCGAGCCGACATGCACTTCCACCTTCTTTGTCTGTGCGCTGGACCAGTAAACCGTAGTTACGCCCAGACGAGAGCCATCTGTGACCTGCACGGGATTGGGGTTCGCGGTGATTGTTCCATAGCCAGCTCGTTTCCAGAAACTCGCCACGTAACTTCGATCAGCCGGCGGAGTCGAAATGCTATGAACGCGGGCACCATTATCAGACCACATGTAAAAATCGTAGGTTAACCCATCCAACGTTTGAGGTGTATCAACCCCGATAGTTCTCGACACATTCACAACGCTCGGCAGGAAAAGCGGAGCCCGCCTCGGCGCACCATCAACCGTAACTTTGGCGCCCACGGGGTTCGTCGCGAGATAAAGCTGCGAGGTGTTTGGCAGAAGATCGCGAAAGGTTGTTTGCACAAGGCCGAAGGAATCAACCGCGGTCAGAAAAATGCGGTACCAAACATCCAGATCGACCTCGCCAGAGGTTGGAATCTTAAATGTGCCGCTGGAGAGGCCACTCACCGGGGAGAGGAACGGATGCGAGTGATGATTGGGATTAGATTCAGCGTGATGTTGAAACAAGACCTCCCAAGTCAGCTTCGCTGGAGACAAATTCCCATCCTGAGGGTCACTGGCTGATCCGGCAAAAGAAATGATGTCGCCCGCATTGTAACGGCTACCAAGGAAAGGGGCCGAGATTACCGGCG
The DNA here is from genome assembly GCA_013817595.1 of Pyrinomonadaceae bacterium. GTDB lineage: Bacteria > Acidobacteriota > Blastocatellia > Pyrinomonadales > Pyrinomonadaceae > PSRF01. The sequence continues at coordinate 2,300 of JACDCK010000157.1, forward strand.
TCGGTGGGAGCTTTGTGGTAACCGAGAGAGTCGCGGCCCTACTCACAACCGTTCCCCAGGAGTTCGTGATTACGCAGCGAAATAGCGCCCCGTTATCCGCGAACTGAGCGCCCGGAATTGTGTAGGTGGGGGAGGTGGCCCCCGCAATCGCAATCCCATTCCTTTGCCATTGATAAGTCAGAGGATTGTCACCATTCGCGCTCACGGTATAGGTCGCCGCGTAGCCAGCCGACACTAACTGCGAAGTTGGCTGGATGCTGATCTGGGGTGCAAGAACCCCGTTATAGGAGATCTTGTAGAGACCTCCGATTCCAGTGCCATCATCATAGAGTAGGTAATAAAGGTTTCCCTCCGGGCCTATGGTTAACCCATCAAGTTGCCCCAGGCCAGTCGCGAACTGCGTCGCCCGCAGGTTTGTCAGGTCGAGATAATAAATCCATGTACCGCAGTAATCGGTGAAGAAATATTTCCCCAGGTATTGATTCGGAAACTTTGGGGCTTTGGGATTGTAAAAGTCGCCCCCCGTGATGGCGCAGCCGGTCGGATCGCCAGTATTGCGGTTGTAGGCAAAAAGCGGTGGGCGGAATCGCGGATCGGACGTGGGTCCCTCCGTAGCTGGCCATCCGTAATTGGCTCCGGCAAAGCCCTCATTAATCTCCTCAAAGGCATAACTTCCCACGTCGTTTATAAAAAGCCGGTTCGTGCCGGGCTGGATTGCGATGCTAAATGGATTGCGCAATCCGTAAGCCCAAATCTCCGGCCGCGCTCCCACCGTGCTGCGGAAAGGATTACTCGAGGGAATCGAGTAGTTGCGATTTGCGTCAGCTGGAAAATCGTCAGAGCGAGGGTCGATCTTCAGAATCTTTCCCAAAAGGCTGGAGAGATTCGGCGCGTTGCTGGACGTGGCGTTTTCGCCCGTGGCGATGAGAAGCATGCCATCGGGAGAAAACTTCAAGTCGCCTCCGTTGTGAACATAAGAATCGGACCGAAGCGGGTCCAATTCGATGATGGTCGAGTCGCTCCCAGCGAGGGCAACATCCCCATTCGCAGTAATACGGCTAACCCGGTTGTGGACCGTCGGCGTCGTAGCCGTGTAGTAAATGTAGATGTAGTGATTCGTTGCGAAATTTGGGTCTAAGACAACACCCTCCAGTCCACGCTCACCCCGGGTATCGACCGTGACGGTTAAGAATGGCGCGCTAAGGAGTGCGCCGTTCTTAATGACAAGAAGACGTCCGTCTTTCTCCGCCACAAAAATTCTCCCGTCCGGGGCGAACGCCATCCGGGTCGGAGCAGCCATTTGAGCTATATGCGAGCGCGTGAAGCCACTCGGAAGAGTCTGCGCCTCGAGAGGGTGAACCGGAAACGAAAGAGCGGCTGCGCCGAGACTCGCGAGCATGACAGTCCTCGATAATGAAGTTCGAAATGCAAGGGTAGTTATCGCACTCATGTGATCAGTTAATTAGCGCACCGAATGGCTCAACGAGGATGTTTACGCACAGTTCTCGTCTTGTCAGGAAAAAAAGGTTCCGCGAATTCTCGAGACTCGTTCGGGGACGACGATCAACGCGAGTAGATGAAGCCAACTTAATGAAGACGCAGACCGAGATGCGATCGCTGGCCCGGTGCTCGACGGATTAAGGGCATCGTTCAAAAACGCGGAAGCGTTTCGCGTCATTACGTTGCAAAAGTCGATTGAACGCTGTAGCGGCGGTCTACGAGCGCCGTCCTTCCGGGGAGCCACCGGGTCGGGCGGTCGCAGACCGCCGCTACAGCCCCTTTGATCGTCAAGCGGCAATCGTAGGCCGGATCATACGTTCAGCAGTATCCCGCCGCGTGCCGCGGCCGCTGCGCCCCAAAGTTAAACGGTGGAAGCCAAGAAGACCAAGCCAGACCAACGTCGCAACAAGGCTGATGAGTCTTCCCTTTTTCCCCTGTGGTGACAGGGTGTAACGCAACTCGGCCACGTGTTGACCCGCAGGCACGTGGAGCACGACCAACCCATGTTCGTCCGCTTCTGGAATGTTCTTGGCCGGCTTTCCGTCGATGCGCAGCTCCCAGCCAGGCCAGTAGAATACAGCGACGGTCGCGGTGGAGTCGGCAGCCGCCTGGTAGCTATACTCGTAGCTATTACCCCGATGAACATAACGATCGCAGAAAAGCTCACCGGACGTTACCGTCAGCCGATTGGCGGGAATAGGATGGTCAGCGAGGAACCTGGGGTCGAGGTAATCGCCGCTTACCCATTTGGGGATGAAATCTTGCACCGCCGATCCACCATAAAGCCCCCTTCTCTCCCAGCGCAGGTTCCACTTCGCCAATCGCTCCGGCGGCATTGTCTTGATCACAGAGGGCATCAAGGTCAGCGGCAAGGTTGGAATTGAGAAGAGGATGGCTAATCCAACAAGGACCCCGGGATGAATCCATCGGTCTAAAACAGGCGACGCCATCGCAGTAGCGGCGGCGCCAAAAAACGCGGTGAAGACAAGAAGACGCCATGGAAACTGGATGTAGCGAAAAAGGGCCGGAACCATGGACCAGGACATCTGCGGAGACATGATGAAGAGCAGTCCGGCAAAGACAAAAAGCAGAGACGCGACGCGGCGGCGCTGATAGCTCGTAAAACCCGGGCGAAATACCGCGAGGGTGGAAAGGGAAGCGCCGATCAGAACGGCGAATCCGAGATTGATCCCAAGTGAGTCATCCGGTCCTGCAATACTATTGCCGTAACCGAGACTTTCCATGAAATGCTGCTGCCAATAGATCGCATGGGTGTGGATTTGTTGCGGGCTCCCCCACATCGTCATGACGTCGCCCGCGTGCCGGGTCAGCTTCGAGAGGGTCAGTGCTGGATACCAAAAAAATGCCGCCAGCGCTATCCCAAGAACACCGCCCCCTGCGACGGCAGCCGGCCAGCGAAGGTTGCGCGCAGTCAAAGGCACGTAAGCCGCGATAAAGATGCTTCCCCACAGCGCTGTGATGTTGTGGCTGAGCAACAAACCGGCATACGCTGCGCTCACTAAAAGTGATCCTCGCAAGGCACGGCGCCGGGTAAGTTCCATTCCCCAAAACACCCCGGGCAACATCGTCCAAGCCCAGCATTCGCCTAGGGCCGAGCGGACGAATAAGTCTGTAAAGTGGTAACGGGTGAGAGCGTAGATAGTAGCCGCAGCTAGAGCCCACCATGGCGCTCGCGGCCAGCCTTCGCGACGCCCAATGAGATAAGCGAAGGCGTACATGAGAGCCCCGCTGAGGTAGAGCGAAGTGTAAAAGCTAAGCTTGGCGGCGCTTCCAAAATCCAAGCCCAAAACAAAATGATAGAGCGCGCCTACATAGAATCCCAGCGGCCCGTATAAACAGAAGTAAGGGTAGCCGTATCCGAAGCAGTAATCCGAACACCACACGACCTGGCCGAACCCATCCGCTCTCCAGAGCCTGCAAATCTCAGAAATATGTACCGCGGGGAAAAGCATGGAATGACCCCACCAAAGATAGACATTCCACGTTGGTAGGGTTGCCAGGAGGATGCTGCCGGTGTAAACCAAGAACGCTCGACACTGGGGCTCCCGCCATATGCGACCGAGACAGCTGGACCACGTCGAAATCCTTGCGCTCGGCATGGCACCTAATTTGACCGTCGAGGAGTGGCGATGGCTTGTGCTTTTTGCCAGCCTCGCCGATTGCCTTCCAGCCAACTGGCCCGGCTCATTTGCGGACCGCGGGTATGGTAACGATCTCCGCCGGTCGCGTCTTTGATTTTTCGGTGTAAAGCCGAAACTCGTAGTTCGACTCAGGCTCGATCGACTGGAGCGTCTCTGTGCCCACCGGCGCTTCGGCAAACAACATCTCTGCGCCACCATCCTTGGAGATATAAATCCGTGCGGGCAGACCATTTGAGGTCCTCCAAGTCAAGGTCGGCGATCCGCTGCCAGTTGGTGTGGGCCAGTTCACTTCCAATTGAGGTGCCCTTTTTTTGCCATGCACTTCTAACAGCTGAATCGGCAGTCGGTGATCATGGCTCTCGTAAAGTCTGAATTGATAACGAGAACCTGGACTTATGTTTTCGAGAGGTTGTGCGCCACTTTCTCCCTCCGCAAAGAACTCCTCTTGCCGGTCATCGATTGACAGATAGATCTGGCTTTGTGATGCCCGATGCGAATCCCATACGACGACAGTCCGGTGGTGGTCTCCGTCGATTAAAACTGGATTTGGAACGGCCATCAATTCGGGTGGGCAAGTGCCAGCCAGTTTCCGCAGCGAATATTCATCCAGCCAAACCTGCCCCCTCTGAGCTGCTGTGTAGACCCGGCAGGCAGCGGCGTCTTCCGGCGCGACTACTTCGAGCTGCGCGGTTTGCCACTTCGGGTTTGCTGCCACGACGTGAATGATTGCAGGAGTTGAAGCGAGCGGTAGACCTGATATGTCAAACCAGTTAAGTTGCAGCCGAGAGCTGCTTTGCTGTTCCACTGCACGGATGCCCATTCGAAGCATATAGCATTGACCAGCTTCCACCTTCACCGGTTCCGATACGAAAT
>JACDCK010000425.1 GCA_013817595.1 Pyrinomonadaceae bacterium
CTAGCAGCCCGTTGAAGTATTCAAAATGCCTCGCGACGCGTCTGAGTCATGAGCCGAATTCCCTGCATTTCTCGACATTTGGCTGGTTCGTCGGCCGGTGCCGTCGATTACTTCAACAGGCTGCTAGCCGCCGCGAGGTTTTCTTCAACAAGACAATCGAAATTGAATGTCACAATAGAATCGAGAGGGCGTCCGTCTCGCTGCGGGCGAGATAGTGCGACAATGCTCTCGATTAGCGGACAACTCGTGGGACTGGATGAATAAAGTGCGTCTCGAACTTCCTTTGGGAAATCACGACCGAGGTTATTCTTGAGGTACTTACCTAATATCAATGACGATGCGCCATTCCTGTGCTGGAATTCGATTGCAGCCTTTCGACCGAGATCAAGCGAGTGATTTCGAGAGATACGCTCCATCATTGAATCAAGAAGTTTAACGAGCAAGGAATCCCACGCTGGAATACCGGCACCAACAGAAACGCCAGCACCGCAAAAGAGAGTCAAGCGGCCCTTTCGTAGGCATTCCCGCAACCTCGAAATATGCGTCTCGCGGGTATCGGCGATTGAAGTGCGTGGATGTGAAATCTCTAACGCTTCGGGCGATGAAACCATGAAGGCATCAGAGAGCCGTTTCAGTCCTTGATCGAAATCACTTGAAAAATCTATGTAAAGCCGGTCAGCGAGATAGCTGGGGACCTCGCATTCGTCCAAACGCACTGGAATGATCCGCTGTTGTCGTTTTGAGATTTGCTGCAATGCAATTGCAGCAAATTCACGTTGCACCCATTCCGAGTGAAGGGAGTTCCGACTAATGACAAAGACAATTGCATCCGCTTGATCGAGACCTTCTTGGATACGTTGAGATATGTTATCGCCAGGCTTCAGCTGCACCGAGTCTACCCAAATCTCGTGACCGTCGGATCGCAGTCTGTTTGCAATAGCGTCGACAGCTTCTTTATCGCGGTGGCTATGGCTGATGAAAATACGCATCGCGTTTTTCACCGGACGCTTGGCAGCAATGCGTTTTTTAGCCATTGATGAATTCGCCGAACAGGTATTCGACCGCTAAACTGCGGTAGAAATTTACGCAGTTTAGCGGTGCGGCATGGATTTGTCAATTTTGATGTATCAGGATGTCAAACGAGTTGCGACGGTTCGCCGGTTAGAAATCCCACGCTACACCGCACTGGGGCTCCAATCAGGGCCGGCGCACCAAAATCTGTGAGAAACTGGCGATTTCCCGATGAAGGTGACGTTCGACGTGAGTCCCCAAAGTCGGTCGCACGCGAAGGCAAGACGCGACTTGCTGTAAACAGCTTGGGTTTCAAGGGGTTTCGTCGATTTTTTGATGCGCCGGCCCTGGGGCTCCAATGCTGTGCCGCAACCTTCACAATCGCGACCTGACGTGCGTCTGACACCGCCCGCCGCACCCCAATCACAGCGATTTGGGGAGCCCCGGTTTCTCGACCAAGTGGCCCATGCCTGCCGGGTTAAACATCTGGCTTATCGCTCGGAGCAGTCCTACGTTTCTTGGGTGAAGCGATTCATCTTGTTTCACAACAAGCGGCACCCGCATGATGCCACTGGCGTGCCGCCAGTGCGAACAGTTATTCACCGTTCAAACTTGAACGTCGATGACGCGTCCGCTCGTTGGCTTCATAAGAAGCCAACAGAAAACCCTTAAGACATTAATTGACCGGTCTGAGGTCGTGGTGCCAGATGCGGAAGTTGATCACGGTCATGGCGAGCGTCGCGAAGGCTTCGATCGTTGCTGTCAGCCGGTCGTAGCTGATCCGCATCCGCCGCAGACCCTTCACCCAGCCGATCGTGCGTTCGACGACCCATCTGATCTTTCCCAGTCCACTGCCGTGCGCGCCTGCCTTCTTGCGGATCCGCGGCTCGATGCCCAGGCAGCGCAGCGCGTGGCGGGTGCTTTCGCCGTCGTACCCGGCGTCGGCGATCAACACGTCGGGCGTCTGCTTCGGTCGGCCCGGGCGGCCGGGAATCGCGGGGAGTTTCTC
>JACDCK010000158.1 GCA_013817595.1 Pyrinomonadaceae bacterium
GTGTGGGGGTGTTCCATTGGCGTTAGAGCGGGCCAAGCGTTCCAATCGGAGGTTGAGTGTTGGCTACGCGATGCAGGCGAGACGCCTGCGGTCCCAGCAGTTGGCCCAGCTGCGGGCGACAACCGGCCTTCAGACTCGAACAAGCGCGCGAAAGGCGCGGCGCCTTCGGCCTGCACCACACTCAGGCGCGGCAAGTGGTCAATCAAGCCCAGGTTCTTCAATTCTGCAAAGCCTTTGCCAAAGGCGGTACTATTGCCGAGATTGCCGCCCGGGACCACCACATGATCCGGAACGCGCCATCCACGCTGGTGCAACAATTCCGCTGCCACCGTTTTCTGTCCTTCAATGCGAAACGGATTGATGGAATTGACCAGATAGATTGATTCGTCCTCAGCCAGCTCGCGGATCACCCGCATTGCGTCATCAAAGTTTCCGGCCAACTCCAACACCGCGGCACCGTAGTCCAAACTCTGTGCCAGTTTTGCGTTACTGATCTGGCCTCGCGGCACGAGGATCGCGCACTGCAGTTTTGCCCGTGCTGCGTAGGCTGCGAGGCTGGCCGCGGTGTTCCCCGTGCTGGCGCAGACCACTGTTTGCACGCCCAGGATGAGAGCCTGCGTGATCGCGGCGGTCATGCCCGTGTCTTTGAATGATCCGGTCGGATTACAACCCTGGTGTTTTAAAGTCAGTGCGTGCAGTCCGCAGTAGGCCGCGGAGACTGGGGCATCGTAAATCGGCGTGTTGCCTTCAGCGAGGGAGACGATCGGGGCATCGTCCGCGAACGGCAACAGCTCGCGGTAGCGCCACACGCCACTTTGGTTACGTGTCTCAAATGACGCGAGGCGTCTGGTCCATAAAGCTCGCAGCTGTTCCGGATCCGTCGCTGACTCTTGAACGACATCCAGCAGTCCGCCGCAACGGGAGCAAACATAGATCCGCTGATTGAGCTCGAAGCGCGCGCCGCAAGAGGGATCAATGCAGCGCTGCGTAGCCGTGGTCCTTGCCCCTGTCTGGGGGTTCGTGGTCGTCATACACTCGTCAGCGTGCTGTCGGTTTCGACTGACTCGAAGCGAGAAGCCGCCAGCTCAAGGCCAAACTCGCTGTGCAGCGACTGTACCGTCTCGCCCATCAGGCCGGCTTCCACAACAAAAGAAACATTGTATTCTGAAGACCCCTGTGCGATGGCAATGATGTTTATCCCGCGCCGGCCAAGAGCGCTGAAGGTACGCCCGGCAATCCCGGGCAGACCGCGCATTCTGTCTCCCACCACGGCGACGATGGCAATGTCCGAGTTTACGGTGATGTGTTCCACCTTTTGATCGGCCAGGTCGAAGGCGAATGCCTGGCGAAGCTTCTCGATTGTTCGAGCGGCGTCAGTTGAATTGATGATGAAGCAGATGTCGTTTCCTGATGACGATTGCGAGATGAGCAGGACGTTGGCTTGAGCATCGGCAGCGGCGGTGAAGGTTTTGGCCGCGACCCCTGGCAAACCGACAATACCGCGCCCTCCCACCGTAATGAGACTGACATCACCAATCGCGGTAATCGCTTTCACACCGCGCGCGGTCGGATGTCCGGTCGCGGTGATTTTTGTCCCATGTTGCTGCGGCGCAAAGCTATTGCGAATCCAGACCGGGATGCCGGCTTCGGCAACGGGCCGGAGAGTTTTCGGATGCAGAACTTTCGCGCCGAAGTAGGCCAGCTCGGCGGCCTCGTTATAAGAGATTTCGCTCAGTGTCCGCGCCTCAGGAACGAGACGAGGATCGGCGGTTAACACCCCGTCAACGTCTGTCCAAATGATGACCTCACTTGCACTCAGCGCGGCACCGAGAATTGTCGCGGAATAATCTGAGCCGCCGCGTCCCAGGGTGGTTAGTTTGCCTGCCGACGAAGCGCCGGTGAAGCCGGTCACAACCGGGACTGCACCCTCGCCAAGCAGCGGTACTAGTCGTTGGCTCACGCGCTCGCGCGTCTCATCCATTAACGGCTCGGCCTGGCCATACGAGCCGTCCGTGACGATTACTTCCGTCGCTTCGACGGCTACGCCCGGCACTCCTAACTCAACTAGGGCGGTGGCCAGCAACCTGGCCGATAATCGTTCACCTGTACTGGCAATGGAATCGAGCGCGCGGGGCGTCAGTTCATGCAATAGCGCCGTCCCCCGGCACAAGCTCGCCATCTCTTCAATGATGCGCTCAGTTTCGGAAGCAAGCTCGGCGCGTTTATTGTGGTCGCGGACGATGGTTTCGACCGCCTCCGCATGCTGTTTGCGGAGTAAGGTTGCCAGTTCATCACCAGCGCTAAGGTCGCCCGTCTCCGACTGGTGGGCCGCCTTAATGAGACGGTTGGTTACTCCGCTCATCGCCGAGACTACGGCTACCACCTCGCTATCACTCGCGGACGCGGCGATAATCTCCGCCGCGCGCTGGATACAGGCGGCGTTACCAACCGAGGTGCCGCCGAATTTCATCACCTGAAGTTTTTCTTTCATGAACTGTCGTGTTTAGCCTTGCGACCCAGCGACTCAGCTCGCTGATAGGCCGCCCAAACCGCCTTCGAGAGCACAGTACGCAGGGTCCCTTTCTCCATTTGATAAATCGCTTCAGCCGATGTGCCGCCGGGTGAAGTGACCATGTTACGCAGTTCGGCTGGGTGCTTTTGTGATTCACGTGCGAAGAGTACGCTGCCGAGCATCGTCTGCAAAACCAGCTCTTCCGCCACGTGACGAGAGAATCCCATATGGACACCCGCATCAATCAGAGCTTCCATCACCAGGAAAGTGTAGGTGGGCCCGGTGGCCGAAAGCGCCGTCGCCATATCAATCATTTTCTCTTCTTCGACCTGCAGCTCGCGCCCGAGCGCCCCGAAGATCATCTGAATCTGACGCTGCTGGGCTTCAGTGACTTCAGACGTTGCCGTCCAAACCGTCATTCCCTGTCCGATTTGAGCGGGTGTGTTTGGCATCGCGCGAACTATTGACCCGTGTTGCAGATCGTCCGCGATCGTCTCGATTCGTGCTCCGGCGACAATAGAAATCACCAACTGGTCTACCTGAACCGCCTCCTTCAGCTCGCGGAGGATCGTCCCCAGCCGTTGGGGCTTGACCGTCAAAATTACGATCGAGGAAGACTTATCACCTTCGTTAACACCTGCCGGCTCGTGTCCGAAGGCGACGGCATCCTTGTTGCTCGCAAAAATCCGAATCCAATATTTCTTCTGGAGTTCTTCTCGACGATCTTTGCGCGGATGACTGCCCACCACCTGCTCAGTCTTCACCAGATTCTTCTTCAGCAGGCCTGCGATGATCGCTTCAGCCATCGCGCCGCAACCGATAAACGATAGTCTTGTCCCTTGCAGAGTCTCAGTCTTACCTTTTAAATCATCTTGAAATTGGTTCATGGTTTTTTCGACAAGCTTGATTGGTGCCTTCCGGATGTTCACTGTTACGCCGGCAGCGGTGCTTCCTGCCGAGTCGAAATTCTGCGATAGACGAGTTGTCTGGCTACCGCTGCTTCTGTGGCCAGCACAGCGCCACCGGCAGCTCCCAGAATCAGGTTGTGAGAAAGGCCGGTAAAAGAAACCAACTGGTCGTTATCAACCTTTAACTGTCCAACACTGACTGCCATGCCGTTCTCAGTCATCACATCCAAACGTGGCTGCGGTCGGTCGGGTTCTGGCAGATAGTGAATCAGTTTGCGGGGCGCCGACGGCAACTCGGCACCCCAGCGGGGCTGCCCCGTTGGGGACCCCGCTTGATCAGGCGATCCGAAGTTCTCCCAGCGCTCCAGGATCTGAGCCACCGTCGGAGTTACTCTGAATTTCACAGTTACGTAAGCTGTATGTCCGTGGAGGACGCTCACTCTTACGCACTTCGCTTTAATCTTTGGGCCAGATGCCGGCACGATTCCATCTACCCCGACCTTGCCCCAAATCTTTAGCGGCTCAACCTCTAATTTTTGCTCTTCCCCGTTAATCATGGGAATCAGGTTCCGTTCAATATCGGGGAAAGTCTCAAACGTCTTGCCCGCGCCCGATATCGCCTGCTCGCTATGGACACTCACGCTTTCGATGCCGAATTCCCGGAGCGGTTCCAGTGCGATCACATAACTTTAAATTGAGCAATTACTCTTCACTATGAGCGCACCGGTTCTATAGCCTTTTGCCTGGCGTTGACGCGGGATGAGATCCAGGTGATGCGGATTGACGGCCGGGATCACCATAGGCACGAATGGGTCGGGCCGGTACGCCGAATTGTTGGAAGTAACCCACGCTCCCTCGGCTGCGTATGCGTTTTCCAACCTCAACACGCCTTCTTTATCAAGGTTGATGGCGCAAAACGCGATGTCGACCAGCGAAGCTATTTCGTCCACCGCCTGAACATCCCAAACGTTCATTGCGGAAATTTGGTCAGGAATCCGGCTTTCCAATGCCCAGCGATCGCGGACAGCTTCAGCGTAAGATTTCCGGGCAGAATTGGCGGAGGCAGCAACTATAACGACTTCAAACCAGGGATGATCTGTAAGAAGCCGGGTTAGCTGCTGCCCCACCATCCCGGTTGCACCCAGCACAGCAACCTTCAACTTCCCGCCTGAAAGTCGTGCGCCCCCGGCCTCAGGACGAGCGATCTCTTCCGCTTGCGTTATATGCATTTCCTTCAGTCTAACAATCCGGGACTAAGTCGTTCGCCGCATGCGTTGTAAGGTCAACCCCATAATACGCACCAGCAGTAGAGCAGTCACGCGACCGCGGTTAACCTCCCCCGTGTTAACCTTTTTCCGAAAATCTCTCGGATGCGTAAATTCGCCGGTTAGGAAGACCTTTCAGACATTCTTACTTCAGAAAGAATCCAATACTGCTCACCACGGCCGCTCCCGTGAGAGCCACTGAACAGAGTCAGTCAATTTTGGAACCCATCGGAATATTGGTTACAATCCCCGCGCAATCCCTGGAAGCAAGTGTGCCCCTGTAGCTCAACGGTTAGAGCAGCAGACTCATAATCTGTTGGTTCGGGGTTCGAATCCCTGCGGGGGCACCAATCAACTAGCGAGGGTTCTTACATTTACGTCGCGTGAGTTTTTCTCTGATCGCGCGTCAAACTCACGATGGCGCGATGATGGCGCGATTTGTCCGGTCTTGGTGGCTCGGGCGTCTCGCCCGTTACTGTTACGCGATTCCCGGGTGATGAGGTCAGTACCGTCCGCGGTAGCGGATGGGTCTGACTCACGAACACACTCGCCGGAGATCATGCGCACCTTCCGTTTGAATCGTACTACCTTCCCCAGCTTAGTCTGTCCAAGCGTATTCACTGCCTGACACAGATTAACCGGCGTCATGCGTGTAAACACTCGTCATGCGTGTCGTTGTTTGACCGAGTAAGTCTCTGATGTCCCATTCGTGAACTCCATTGGCTCGCAGACGCGTTGCGAAGGTGTGACGGGTATCGTGGAATCTTAGATTCAAGAGCCCCGCATCCTCGCAAGCATTCCGCCAGCCTGTCTTGATGGAATCGATGTTCACACCCGTGCGGGCATTGCTGAACACAAAGTCCTGTGGTCCAGCATCCTGCTTGAGACGTTGATGCGCTTAGCCTGAACGACTAATATTGCGGCGATGTCCTCTGACCTTACCTTCTTAACAAACGAACCCGGCAAGTCGCTGCTTGATCGGTTTCACGCTCTGCTCGGCACACATACTCAGTTCTTCGACTGCCTTGTCGGGTATTTCATGATCAGTGGTTTTTACAAACTCTATCCAGCCCTCGAACATACAGAAAAGGTGCGCATCCTCATCGGTCTCAAGACCGACCAAAGTACCTACGCTTTTCTTCAACAAGCCAAAGAACAGCAGCAACTTCTCCTAAGCTCTCACGCGGAAGCCAAGGGTCAGATTCCCAGCGAAGTCCTGGACGAACTGGAACACTCAGAGGATTCAGCCGATGTTGAGGAAGGTGTCGACACATTTATTAGCTGGGTCAAATCAGGCAAGCTTGAGATCAAGGTTTATCCATCAGAAAAGATCCACGCCAAGGTCTACATTCTCACCTTCCCTGAGGGGCATTACGACGACGGTCGTGTAATCACGGGCTCAAGCAACTTTTCGCAATCGGGTCTGGTAGACAATCTTGAATTTAACGTCGAGCTTAAGAACCCTGCCGACTATCACTTTGCGCTGAACAAATTTAACGAACTGTGGGCCGATTCTGTTGAGGTGTCAAAGGCGTACGTTGACACTATCACGAAGCTATCCCCCTACGCGGAATTCACACCCTACGAACTCTATTTGAAGTTTCTCTACGAATACTTCAAGGGCCGGTTGAACCTGCCTGACGAACTCGAAGACATCTACCTGCCTGCCGGTTTCATGAAGCTGAAGTATCAGGAGGAGGCCGTTCTGAGTGCGCGCGATACATTGGAAACGTATGGCGGTGTTTTCCTGTCCGACGTTGTGGGTTTGGGCAAGACTTATATGTCCGCACTCCTCGCGCAGCAACTTGAGGGAAGAAGCCTGGTCATTGCCCCGCCTGCCCTGATTGATGAGAACAACCCGGGTTCATGGAACAATGTTTTCCGAGAATTTGCTGTGCGGGGATTCAAGTGTGAGTCTCTGGGGAAACTCGACGAACTACTCAAACGGGACCTCTCAGCCTACAAGAACGTCTTCATTGATGAGTCTCACCGCTTTCGCACCGAATCGACTCAGAGCTACGAGAAGCTGGCGCGGATTTGCCGCGGCAAACGAGTGATTCTCGTAAGCGCCACACCGCTAAACAACACGCCACGGGACATTCTCAGT
>JACDCK010000426.1 GCA_013817595.1 Pyrinomonadaceae bacterium
GCTGGGTCAGGCTTTCGCCCATTGCCCAAGATTCCTGGCTGCTGCCTCCCGTAGGAGTCTGGGCCGTGTCTCAGTCCCAGTGTGGCTGATCATCCTCTCAGACCAGCTACGCATCGTCGCCTTGGTAGGCCGTTACCCCACCAACTAGCTAATGCAACGCGGGCCCATCCCTCGCCGGATGGCCGAAGCTACCTTTCCTTGCCGGACCATGCGATCCAACAAGCGTACGGGGTATTAGCCGGAGTTTCCTCCGGTTGTCCCCCTGCGAGGGGCAGGTTGCCCACGTGTTACTCACCCGTTCGCCACTTTACTAACCCCGAAGGGCTTTCTCGTTCGACTTGCATGTCTAAAGCACACCGTCAGCGTTCGTCCTGAGCCAGGATCAAACTCTCCGAACTAGCTATCTGTACGAGCCCTAAAGCCCGCTCGAATGCTGTTTTGGTTCGCGGGCGTTACCCGCGGTGGCGATCTCCAGATTACTCTCGGATCGCGGAGAGTCAGTCCCGACGTATTAATTGACAGGTTCACCTAAATTACTCTAGGTCTTTCGCTACTATTCAGTTTTCAAAGCCTCCAAGCTCCTCGCCTCTCGGCGGAGCCTTACCGGAGATTTGCCTCCCCGGAGCGAATAAAAAACCCACTCGATGAGTGGGCCTCAGGTACCTCCTCAATCTGCTGAGAAGTTACCCTATCGCACCGTCTCGGTTTTCAAATCGTTTCCGGTCATCGGTAGAGGGAGTATAGCAGCTTGTCCGCCGCTGTCAAAGACTTCAAGCGAACTTTCTAACTCACCTTACGCACGAACCAAGCTCAGCACCCGGTACTCGTAAAGTTTGCAACTCCCCAAAAGCCGCTCGAACGGCTTTGAGATACATTCGGGAACGCAACGCGAAGTGATTCATCGACGTTGCCATCTTCAGCCGCTCTAGCTTCACAAACGCGTAGATCGAGGCGAAGCAGTGGTTGCTCTGGGTCCTTATAGTCTTGGTTGGTGACTTGGCTAAAGAAGCGTTCGACTTCAACGATTTGTGATACTCCTCCACTTTCCACCGTCTTTGGTAGATCGTGGTTAGCTGCTCATAGTCGAGCGTCACGTCGCTGCTCACCAGATACAGGACTCCTTCGCTGCCGTCTTCCTCGTTCTTGAAGACTTGCTTGACCAGCAGCAGAGGGAACTCCACTTGTTCGACGTGGACTTCCACTACCGTGCCCGGTTCTAGCTCCACGGACGCGACTTGCTCATACTCCCCACGCTTCTTGCGCTCCAAGGAAAGAGCCACCTTGCGGTTGGTTTTGATGGGCATGATGAACTCTTTTTCGAGCTCCTCCTTGACGTGGCGCATGTTCTCCGATGAGGCGTACCAGACATCGTTGAGCACGTAACGGAACCCGATTCGATTCTTCGCGCACGCCTCGAGCATCCGCCTATAGTGCTCGTTCTTCGTCAGGGGGCTTTTCCTCTGCCACCGGTCTTTCTTCTTGTTGAAGACCCACTCACTCTTCTTGACCAACTCGAAGGCTACCGGAACAGAGAGATCTCCCACCTGATAGAGCGTGCTGAGCAGATTTATGCCTTTGACGTTTCGGCCCTTGCTATGGTCGTAGTGCCAGCAGACTAGCTCGCTCTCCAGTTCGGTGTAGGGCTTCTCTTCGATGGTATCGTCTATTATCAAGACGCCCGAGGCTCCATCCTCGATCTCACGCACCAGCGGCTTGACCAAGTGCCACAGCTCGGCGGAGTTCAATTCCTTGTCCGAAAGGAAGCGGGTGATTTTGTCGTGGCTGACTATTCCGTTGGTCATCCTTGAGAGGCCGGTGGCGGTGGTGTGAGAAAAGGCGCTCAAGAGGTAGTCGGAATAGAGTTCGAGGAGTTCTCTGTTCATAATGCACTTGACTCTACTCCATCAAGGTGAGCTTGTCGCCATCAGGGCTTTTGCGTAAGGTGAGTAAGAGAAGTAATCCCGCAACAGATCCGTTGTTTCATACCGTCCCACCGGATAGCGACTCGCGTACT
>JACDCK010000427.1 GCA_013817595.1 Pyrinomonadaceae bacterium
GTTCACATTATTCACACCACGAATGTTCGTGACATTGAACAGATTAAATACTTCAGCGATAGCTTGAATGTTGAAACGTTCGCTGAAGCGAAACGTTTTGGTCAGCCGCAGGTCGAACGACTGGAATGAATCACCGAGCTTCAGATCGTCTCGGACCAGCGGAAGACGGCTGACGACCGGTCGTTCCGTGTTGTACTGGTTGATGAAGCCGTTCAACTCGGACCCTGTGCGGAATGTCCGTCCCCCTGCGTTGCGCTGAAGTTGTGGGATGCGCGTGCCGCCAATATCGGGCGGTAACTGAATGTCAAAAGGCACATCTGACGCCAGCGTGTAAATCGGCGAAAGCTGGAATCCGTAAGGCATATCGACGACCGCATGGAAAGTGAAGCGATGACGCTCTTCATTTGGCGGCGGTCCCTTGTCCAGGCGCAGATTGTTCGGATTGAGAGGTGGAACCTGGAAGGGGATCTGATCGTCGTTCGAGAAATTGAAAGACTTCTGAAGAGTGTATGAGGCATTGAAGCTGTAGCGATCCGAGAAACGCTTTTGCGCGTTGACTAGCAAGCCGTCGTACCAGGTCTTGACCGACGATTCGATATTCACCACATCGTCATTGCCGCCGATGGACGGATTGAAAACCGCGCCTATGAAGCGCCCGATGATGAACTTCGAGCCAAACGAGTGGATATAATCAGCCGAGAAGATCAGATCGCGTGTGAGCTCACGCTGAAAGCCGAGGTTGAATTGCTGCACGTAAGGAGTGCTCAGATTCTTGTCGAGAATGTTGATACCAATTCCCTGACCCGAAAACAGCGTGCCTGTGAATGGACTTGCTGGCGTCGGCGTGCCGGGAACGAATGTTCCCGTGGAAGCACATAAAGTGTCGGGAGCGGTGCATACTGAGCCGCTTCTGACCGCGATGCCCAGCTTACGGCCGTCAAGCAACCTTTCCAGCAACGGCACTTCGAGCACGATGCGGTCATAGTAGATGCCGTAGCCGCCGCGAATTGACGTACGGCCATTGCGCCAGGGGTCCCAGTTGAAGCCGATGCGTGGCGCGAAGTTGTTGTACTCACGACTCCGTGAACTGCCGACGAACGGAAGCAGGATGGGATTGATCTCGTTAAAGTGTTTTAGGTTCTTCGCATTTGTGTCCACTTCCCAGCGCAGCCCGAGGTTGAGCGTGAAGTTCGGCCTCACTTTCCAGTCGTCCTGGCCGTAAAACGCAAAGTAATTATTGTCTAACTTGCTCACCGTTGGTGGGCGCACCGGCGCGGCCGAACGAATCGTAATTGCAATCGGGATGTCGTTGTCGTTAACTTGTCCATCGCCGTTGCGGTCGCGCGAAGCGAAGTCCTCCGTCGTAAAAATCGTGCCCGACCCGAACAGGTCAAAGACCGCGCCAGCGTCTATGCGCTGGAACTCGCCGCCGAACTTCAGCGCGTGCGCGCCGGCGGTCCAACTCAGATTATCGCGAAACTGCACGCGATTCTGCGGTGTCTGCTGCGGGATGCGGAAGTTGCCCCCGTCCTGCACGGACGGGAAGCGGATCTCGTTCTGGTTCTCGACGAAGGATGGAATGCGATTGAGAAAATTGTTTTCGTGAAAGACGAAGTCGTTGAGTACGGTCGGTGAAAAAGTGTGCGTCCAGTTGTAGACGAAGGAATGATACCGATTGAACGAGTGTTGTCGGTTGTCTGCCGTACCGATAGGCCGCCGCAGACTGCCGCGATCCACGTCATCTTCACGTTGATCCGAGTAACGGAACGCCATCCGATCATTCTTGCCGGTCTGCCAGTCGCCGCGAGTTGTAAACAGCAGATCGTTGAGCAGCGCCGGCGAGAAACTGGTTACAACGCGGCGGGCGGTGAGATCGCGCACACCAGTGATCACTACCCCGTCCTGATTGCGATATTCAAACGCAGCGAAAAACCAGGCGCGGTCACGTTTGATTGGGCCGCCGATTGATGCCGCATACTGCTCGCGGTCAAAGGGTGGCCTACCTGCAGTCT
>JACDCK010000428.1 GCA_013817595.1 Pyrinomonadaceae bacterium
GATTTAGCTTGCGCGAACGCGATGCCACACGATGTAATAACCAACACCAAAGCAACAAATGAAGTTTTCACATCATTCCTCCGACGCATCAATTCTCAATCCGTTCGATGAAACCCGAAAGCGTCAAACGCTCGGCATCACCCGCCGCGCATTCAATGCCGATACCATCCAAGTTTTCGATAAGAGACCTGCTGATTCGATGCGCCCGGTTACTACCGCTGTATCTCCGTAAATGCGGAATTGGACATCTTCATTGGTCAGAGATGCTTTGATAGAGCTAGGCGGCACTTGAATAAGTTCTCTCGCCTGCGCTTTATTACGAACTTTGGCGCTCTCATCTGTGCCTGTGAAATCTTCGGCAACAATTCGATCAAAGATTGTTTTGTCGGCGCGCAGGTAAGAACTAAGCCACTCATCCTCAAGTCGTCTCAGTTCGCGTTCCTTACTATCTTGAGCAAACCTTTGAGCGAGTTGACTTGAGCCAAGAGCGAAGAGGGCAAGAACCAGCACACTTGCAACACTCAATCGCATAATTTGAACTCCTCTTGAGCCAAAGGTGCCAGCACATAATAACGCCTGGGCTAAGCGGCCGCCTCGGGCCTGCGAAGATAAAACTCAACCTGGCTGGCGGTCCGCTTCGGCCCGCGGTTAGACGCGCCCTCCAACATCTGACTCAGCATCAGCTACCACTCGTAGGAGGCTATCTAGCAGGGGCAACCCTGGTGACAAAGCGCAGTTGACTAGCGCCGGCTCCCGCCCTGACCTCCCAGCAGCCCCTAGTCGGAAATCTCATCCCGCTCACCTGGAATCCCGTCGGATAGCAACACGGGATACCTACCTTGAGGGGCGGCGCTTTGGCATCCAACCGGCGCCCGCTGACCTTCAACTGCGTCCCCCGGGGGCGGATCCAGATCACTTTCTCAGCCCTGCCGGCTTGCCAGGGGAAGCTCCTCACCCAGATTGTGCGATCCGCATTGACGTACCAGAGTCGATAACCGAATCGATCGGCATTGGGATCCTTCGGCGGCTCAGCCTTGATGGGTTGGGTGACGGGGCAATCGCTTGCCAGAAGGGTTCCAGTGCTTGCGACCTGACCGGCAGGCATTTGCTGTGAGGCTCGCGTGCGTGCTGCGGAATGCTTGAGGGTGCAACCGAGCAATAAAACAATCCCCAGGCAGATCATGGAAAAGCAGTGGGCCATTGCGGTTTCCTCTTTCACGGATTGGACGGAGACGCACGCATTTTTTTTCCCAAAAGACTATTCACGGCCGGAACCAACGGATCCGCATAACGCTGATGTTATAAAGCGGGCGCCCGCGAACCGAGAGCGTTAAACTCCCGGGTGGTGCGATCGCAAACAGGAGGCACCCCCGATGACAGTGTACATTGGAGTAGACATCCACGCGCGACAACAAACGGTGAGTTACCTGGACACGGAAGATGGGATCTTGAGAAACATGCTATCGAGGCGTCGGTTGCAAGCGCTTGGTTAGCCGCCGCGTCCCCAGTGTGAAATAACTCTTGCTCATGCTCGGGGCGTTTGAGGGCCGATGCTAGCAGAGCGCAGAGCCGAAAGGACGAGAGCAGAAATCAGCACGGTCAGCATTACGACTTGCTCCGTGACGCTTGCGCCTGTGACGCGTCCAGCGATGCTGGCGAAACAGACCATGAGGAGGTTCGTACCGATGCATGCAGCGCGCAGGCCGAAAGCGGTAAGACCATATCGTCGATTCAGGAAGTTCAAGACTCCGCCAAGGGCGAGAGCCATTCCCCGCACCAAAGAACCAGACCTTAGCGACGGGGCTCGAAGAGAGCCGGAAGGTCGTGGCCATGTGGAGTACGCCCAGGGCCAGAATCGCGGCGGCAAATAAGGCGTAGAGGATCTTCATGGCATCGATTCGACATCTAAATTCCGTAGGCGGTCGGGTAAGGAGGCACTGTTACCAGCACCCCCTCCCCTAAGAACCGTGCGTGCCACTTTCAAGGCACACGGCTCAAGCC
>JACDCK010000011.1 GCA_013817595.1 Pyrinomonadaceae bacterium
ATTTACGTCGCCGCGCTGGGGCTGTATGCCGTTGAAGAATATCTTCAAGCCCGCTACTACATGTTTCGCCAGGTCTATTTTTTGATCTTGCTTTGTGCCACTTGCGCCTGCGGCTTCCTTCTTCCACCTCGCGATGGACACTCTTGCTAACGATTCCCCTGTCGGGCTCGTAGGAGACTTTCACCCCCAAGTAAGAGCGCCCTGCCGGGCGCGCTACCAAAAAAGGGCGGGCTTTGGTAAGCCCGCCCCGAAAAACACCGTTGGATTTCGCTTTAGAAGTCCACGCGAATGTTCAACTGGATGAGACGGCCATCCTGTGCGCGCGTGCGAACCGATCGAGTTAGTTCAGAAATACCGCCCCGTCCCTGCGGATCAGTTTGATAATTGTAGTTCAGGGCTCCGAAATTGCCGTTCAAGCCTGGCGCTAAACACCCACAACCGCTAGCGAAGCCGTACTGCCCAAGAGCGGTATGGTTGAAGACATTGAAGATGTCCAAACTAGGCCTGATCCTGACGTTCTCGCCAATCGCAATCGGTCGCTCGATTCTCAAGTCAAGATTGAACCGATTCTGAAAGGGCCACGGATTGCTCTCAGGCACCAGCGCGATCGGCTTGACCACCGCACCGAGCGCGCGTAACTGAGCCTCCGTGAAGAGACCGGCGGCGACTAGTTTCTGACCAGCCGGCGTCAACTTGCCGGCGAAGTTCTGGTTGTAGGCGGTCAGAATCTGGTTGAGTTGCGCGAAGCTCTTGATGTCGCGACCAAGAGCGCCGATCTGTGTGCCAGGCAGCAGTTCAGCACGTGCGCCGGTGCTGGAGATACCACCATCGCCATTAAGATCGGTGGTAAACAGGGCATTGCGGCTATTGAAAGAGTCGATGAATGGAACAAACAGAGACTGCGGAGTAGCAGTTCTGAACGTCCAGACTTGGCCTAGTCTGAACCCGCCAATGATATCCATGTTTATGCCGGCGCCAAAGATGTGCGTGCGGTCATTGCCGGTAGGGCCGAAATCATCGTTGATGTTGATGTTGTTGGTGTTGTTGTTGATGAATTCAGTACGCCCCGAGCCGCTGGTCGCTTCGGCACGCGCCAGAGCATATGAGATCGTGTACCCCATCTCGCGGACGAGCGGGTGCTCGCCGATGCTGAAACGGTTCATGGTATCTCTTGAAAACCGTCCATTCATCAACACCTGCAAGCCATTGTAGAGCGAGTAACCGCCACTCATGATACGGGCGCGCGTGATGTTTGGCGTGAGACCCGGAAAAACTGAGTCACGACCAAGATCAAATGTGCCGATATTGGTTGTTATCGACGGGGTTCTAGCGAGCCTGGCCGCGATGAACGCGTCAATAGCAGCAGGATTAACTGAAGCTGCCGGCACACTCAGCACGCTGGCGAGCCTGCTGCGTGCCGCTGTTGCGCTGAACGTATCGGCTGAGCGGCGGCGCTCATGGTCAATGAGCAGGTATGGCAAGCCCACGCCTCTGTTCCTCACGTAATCGATAGCGATTACATGGTTGCGAAATAGTTCCCGCTGAATGCCGATGTTGGTTTGTATCGAATAAGGAATCCGGTAGTCACCGGGGAAGATACCGCCAAACGTGAAGCCACCCGTATTCTCGAACTCAGATGGTCCCTGCGTCGGATCGAACGTGAAATTACTATAGGCAGCTTGAACGGCCTGGTGAACCGCGCCGATAACGCCCACTACGCTTCCGATACGCTGACCTGCTAAGCAACTGTAATCGCCTCCGGCAACATCCGCGGCAGTGCAGCCGAGTCCGGCCGGGACGGGCACTACAATTGGCGCACCGTCTGGTCCAACCACGTCCGAGAAGTCGAGAAACGTCGGGCCAATGCCTGGAGGCAGACGCGCGAATTCATCAAAGAGCCCGTTGTTGAAGATGTTCATCTCATAGGAGCGAGAGATGCCGCCACGAATGCTGGTCTTGCCATCTCCGAACACATCCCAGTTAAAACCAACTTGCGGACTGAAGGCATCTTTCGGGTATTTCGCAACCGCCCCCTTTTTCGGACCATAAACATTAACAATGGTGAGTTCTGGGGTGCTACTAGGCGGAAAGAACCCGCTGTCGTATTCCCACCGCGTGCCGAAATTAAACGTGAAGTTGCGCCGAATTCTCCAGGAGTCGCCGACGTACACGCCGGTGCGGTGATTACGGCGACCGCCGTGAGCAAAACCGTGGGCCGGAGCGGCGGTAAAGAAGCCTGCGTTGGGACCTGTCGAAAAATTGTCAAGCGGGTAAGCGAGCGGATCGCCTTGCTGCGACGGCGGCAGGGCCGCTTTCGTTGCGGCATTGAATAGTCCGCCCACTGACAGCGGGCCGGCGAAGTTCGCGAATCCGCCGAGGAGGATGTTGTTGTACTCCCCACCAAAGCGAATCGTGTGGTTGCCCATAACATAACTGCCGTCGTACTTCACCTGCTTGTTGTCTTGATAAGTCTCTTGCGGAGCCAGGCTGTTCGGACCGGCTTGGAAGCTGCCGACACCAAGGAAGAAGGGGAAGCCCTGCGGCGTCGCCAGGAATTTGAAAGTCAGCTCCTGGCTCTGGATTCGATTGTTGAAGTTGACATAGCCGGCCCTGATGCTGTGAGTCAGGCGCGAGCCAGTCACGTCGAATCCGATCACGTGGGCGTTCGTCCAGTTCACGTTCTGGAATGGTGAAGGGCCGCTTCCACCTGTGGAGAGGTCATCGTTGTAGCGATGGCTATAGAACAGCCTCGCGTTATCTGTGACGTTGTAATCCACGCGGTTGGTGAAGTAGTTAAACTTGACTGGCAAGCTAGTCGTGAAATTCAGTTGCGGGAAATCGGTGGATTGCGTGACATCCTGAGCAGCTTGGCGCGTGCCTTCATAATTAGTGAAGAAGAACAACCTGTTCTTCATGATCGGGCCGCCGAACCGGCCGCCAAACTGTTTGCGATAGAACGGTGGCTTATCCTGCAGATATTGGAGCCTGGCACCCATTTTCTCGTTTCGGAAGTTGTAAAAGCCGCTTCCATGAAATTCATTGCTTCCGCTGCGGGTGGCGATGTTAATTGCGCCAGAAGTCGTGAGCGAGGTAGAAGAGTCAAAAGACGAGCGGGAGAGTTGAAACTCCTCCACCGCGTCGGTTGAAACGTTCGCTATCGTCGTGCCGACAGTCTCGTCAGTCACGTCGATACCATCAATTTGCACCCGCGTGCCGGTCCCGGAACTGCCGTTGACGGTAACAGCGCGGTAGGCGTTTTCCTTCGTCGGGTCAATGGCACCTCCGTCTCGAATAACCACACTCGGCTGCAATCCGGCGAGGTCGAGAAAATTACGCCCGTTAACCCCTAATCTGTCGATCGCTTGAGCTGTAACCACGCCATCAACGGTATGGCGCGTTGTATCAACCTGCAACTGTGTTGAAGTTCCCTCGACTTGCACAGTCGCCGCCACACCTCCGACAGTGAGGCCAAGGCTGGCATTCGAGACCTGACCCGTATGCACGCTAAGATTTTCTACGACGCTTGGACTGAAACCTGCTTGTTCAACTTTGACGCTGTAGCTTCCAATGGGCAGTGAGCGGGCTTCAAAATAGCCCTCATCGTTAGTGGTTGCGTTAATCACGCGCCCTGTGGCCTTCTGTGTGATCGTTACTGTTGCGCCGGCGATGGCCGCACCTTTCTCGTCGGTGATACTCCCTTGAATAGTACCGGTTTGCTGTTGTGCGTAAGCGCTCAGAGAGCCAAGCAGCACAGCGAGAGCGAGCAAGATTAACTTCATGGCCTTAATAGAATTCATGGTAAGTCTCCTTAGATGAAGTATGGAACCGCTGACGGCGCCGCCATGTGGCGGGGGCTGTAAACCCGCTTGAACAACCACCCGATGGCACGTTACTGTCTTAAACTCAACCACTTTAGGCAAACGCGGTGCCGTATGGGCGCACGTTACGACGGGTTTTCCAAATGTCCTAGTGTCAGAACATTAGCTCGCCAGCCGAAGCGCTCAAGGACAACCATTCGGGCTCAAAATCCAGAACTTCGGATAATTTCCTCTATTTCGGATCAGCGACAAACGAGTCGGCGCAGGCTACGAAGCCTGAGGATTGACCATGAGAGCGACTCAAAGTTCTTAGAGTTTGGCTTTTAGTCTCTGAATTGCCTGCTGGATGTTGGCTGCATTAGCGGCCTTTGGGTTGTCGCGAAGATACGCCCTTAGCTCGTCTATAGTT
The DNA here is from genome assembly GCA_013817595.1 of Pyrinomonadaceae bacterium. Lineage (GTDB taxonomy): Bacteria > Acidobacteriota > Blastocatellia > Pyrinomonadales > Pyrinomonadaceae > PSRF01. The sequence continues at coordinate 4,228 of JACDCK010000011.1, forward strand.
TGTTGATACTGCTCACGCTTGCTGTAAATTGAAGCAAGGTATAGGTGAGCCGCATTAGCTTTCAATGCTCCGCCAAGTGCGTAGGCTTGTCTGAGAGAACCTTCGGCCTCATCGAGACGGTTCAGATTAAGAAGCGCGATCCCCAGATAGAGATGGGCCCGGAATGATTTCGCGTCGAGAGTACGGGCCTGCTGTAGCGCTGTAACTGCTTCATCTAGGCTGTTCAAATTAAGATAAGCGATGCCGAGCCCGACCTGTGCTTGTGAGGCTTTTGGATTGATTTCAAACGCCGTCCGCAAAGGAGCCACAGCCTGTTGGAATTTCTCCGCCTCGACATAGAGAAGCCCTAACTGCTGAAGGGCCAGAAAATATCTGGGGAAGATAGTGATTGCTTGTTTGAGCTGAGCGGAGGCTTTCTCTTTTTCGCCATTGACAAGATTCTTCATTGCCTCCGCGTACTCTTTCTCGGCATCTGGAGGCACTGGCTGGGCAAAGATGATTCCGGCGGCAGAATTGTTCTGGTCTCGCTGCTGGGCTGGATTCAGCGTGAAGTCGACTCGCTCTTGAGATATGTTGGAACCGAAACGGCCTGTGTCAATTAGTTCAATGCGCTGGATAGCCGGGTTATACTGCAACTCGTTGGGTTTGACGATCAGATAATAAATGCCTGCCGGGATACGACTGAACTGGTAGCGTCCATCATTCGTCGTGATGGATTGAGCGATTTGTGCTCGGGCCTGATTCTGCAAGCTTACGACGATGTGCTCAAGGGGCCTCGAGTTCGGTCCATAAATAATGCCCTCGATGTCGTAACTGGTCTGCGCTGGAGTCGGTTCAGATATGCCGCACAAAAACAGGAGACAGCAGCCGACGCATAAGAGACGAACTATTCTCATAGGGAACTCCCTAACTAAGCGGACGATATTATAAGGCACTTCTGTCTACATGACACGAGTCGCGATCGCTCGTAAGTCCCACCGTCCAGGTAATAGTGCGCATTGGCGTGTTAAACTCCCGATTCGCGCTGAGCACTTTTTGTGAGAACTGATGTCAGAGCGCATCTATCGCGATCCAGTTCACAACATTATCCGTCTTCGCACCGATACCTACGAAGGCGAGTTGATGGTGCGCTTGATCGACGCGCCTGAGTTTCAGAGGCTGCGACGAATCAAACAGCTCGGTCTTGGTCTTTATACCTACCAGGGTGCGGAACACTCGCGCTTTACCCACTCGCTCGGCGCCTTCCATCTCATGACCCGCGTGCTCGATCGACTGGGAGAAAAGTACGACATCGACATGAATGACCGCGCGGCTGCGCTAGCAGCGGCTCTGCTTCACGATGTAGGCCATGGATCGTTTTCCCATGTTATGGAGAAGGTTCTTGGTTTCCATCATGAAACATGGACTGTCCAAGTGGTCCTTAGTAAGGAAACCGAGATTGGCCGGTTACTACACTCCCACTCACTTGAGTTACCCGCAAAGGTGGCGGCGATAATTGAAGGCACATTTCAGCCGGCCGCGCTGGCCCAACTGGTTTCTTCACAACTGGACGTCGATCGCATGGACTATCTGTTACGCGATTCATTGATGACGGGCGCCAAGTATGGCATCTACGATCTCGAATGGATTATTAATGCGCTGGCGATCGATGAGGAGGGTGATCGGATTTATGTCGCGGCGCGGGGACTGTATGCAGTGGAGGAGTATCTGCAAGCGCGTTACTACATGTTTCGCCAGGTTTATTTCCACCGCACGCTACGCTCGGCGGAAGCTGTGTTGCGTTCAACTCTGCGTCGCGCTCTCAATCTGTTGGAGAGCGGCGAATCTGTTTGGTATGCGGCTGATACTGCTTTTGAGAAAGTCTTGCGAAAGGAAATTCTCACCATCAGCGATCATCTGGAGGTGGACGATTCGGATGTCTTATTCCACGTCAAACAATGGCAGCGCTCGGAAGATCCGATTCTCAATGATCTCAGCCGGCGTTTTACCGGTCGCCGTCTCTTCAAAGCCATAGACCTCGACATGCCGCCCTCTGAACAGGCGGACTTTCTTTCGGCGGCTCGCGAATGCGTCGCAGGTGCAGGTTTCGATCCGGAGTATTACTTCATTGAGGATCGCGCGAGTGATGTTCCCTACTACAACTATTACACCGCCGAGGGTGCCGAGCCAAAGACCCGCATTTATGTTGAGGACGGCTATGCCCGGCCAGAGATCCGAGAGATTAGCGAAGTCAGCGACGTGGTGCGTGGACTACAGCGCGGTTATGAATTGCACAGAGTTTGCTTCCCCGCAGAAGTAAGAAGTGAGGTGTATGCGCTTTACCACAGCCGTTCCGCGAAGGACTCCTCAGCCGCCAATCGCGCGCATGCTGTCGGAGACTAAAAACTGGCAGGAACCGCCGCTCAACCCAGGCTCTGATTACCAACTCCGTTCGGAGGAGCGGGACTCAACTAGGTGTGTACCGCTCAAAGAAACGCCCCGCTCCTCCGAACGGAGCCGGGAGGGGGCAGCATTCGGGGCTATAAACATCTCACCCCCTAACGGGGTGAAAACCGAGGCTCTTTGTATCCGCGATAAATGTATCGCCCCCAGCCTTCTGTTTTCCCGACAGGAGATTTTCTCACGCCCATTGAAAGGGCTTGTGCTGCCGCCCCTTCAGGGCTGGTCGATTATATTTGATCATGATCCAGGGGCGGCGCTCTAAGGCGCGCTCGCCCCTGGCTACCTTCTGCCGCGCCTTCAGCGCTCGTTGAATATTTCTTTGGAGATTGATCAAAATGGCAAGAATCGCCGGAGTGGATCTCGACAAAGCTGACCGTTACACAAAAGATATTCTTGAAGCTCAACAGAAAACGTGGGGAGCACCTCTGCTCAATCACCTGCTCTACGCCAGGCGTCCCTCAATATTCCGTGGCGCCCGCGCGATGTGGACCGGCATAGACGCATCGGGGTTAGTAGATGCCGGCTTAAGATCGCTGATCAATCGTCGGGTGGCCGCTATCAACCGCTGCGAATTTTGACAAGACATCAACGCTGCCGTGGGCAGCGAGCTGGGAATAACAGACGCGAAGATTGAGGCCCTCCCCGAATATTCAAGCAGCCCTCTGTACACCGACTCTGAACGTGTGGCGCTTGAATATGCTGAGTGCATGACAATTACCGGTCAGGAAGTAAGCGATGAACTCTTCGCGAGGTTGCGGAAGGTTTATGACGACGATGCAATAGTAGAATTGACCGCCACCATCGCCTGGGAAAACGCCTCGAGTAAATTCAACCGGGCACTGCGCGTCAAGTCACAGCAGTTGTGGAAGAGGTGTTAGGAAGTTAGATGCCGGGAGCGCAATTGCTGGGAGCGCAGGCGTCTCGCCTGCTGGGGTTACGTGAGAGACTTCTTCGGGTGTTGAGCTTAGCTGGGCAATGCAGGCGAGACGCCTGCGGTCCCAGCGGGCAAGGTGAAGCTGACAATCGCGCGAAAGGTCCAGCATTTGTTCAAGATTCTGTTTCTGATTGTATTCCTCATCTCACCTATCAGCCCGGCAAGCATTTTTAGCGAGGCACAAGAGCGCCGTTTGCCGGTCGCGGTTTTGGGCTTCGGAGATTCAGGAATTGGTCGCCTTGCGTCCGAGACCCTGGCCGCAAATCTGGAATCAGTTGCTGAGTTGTTCATCCTCGACCGCGATCAGGCGAGCAGCGCTGCAAAAGGAGCGGGCCACATCGCCTCTCTCAACATGTCGCTGCAGGAAGCGCGTGGTCTCGGAGCTGCGATCGGATCTGATTACTACATCGTCGGTGATGCGCAAACGTTACGGCGTTCTCCTTCGGTGGGTCCTCCCTATTTCGAGTCCTACGCGTCAGTCTTTCTGGTGAGCTCTCGAACTGGAAGACTTCTGATCTGGCAACGCCCCAACTTCAGAGCCGCCACCACGGTCGCCGCGGAGAAGTTACTACTCGCCGACCTTTCGAGCGCTGCTACTCGGAACCGCAACCTCGTTGCCATTCGACAAGCGCAGGAGGACGACCGGACAAGGCGCGAAACGGCGATTGAAAGCAGCGCGCCGCTTATTGAAGCAGCCCCGGACGATGACAAAACGGCCCACGCCGAGGGACTTCGCCTGCCACGCCCTTTCCGGCGCCTCAGTCCCCCTTATACGGAAACGGCGGCTAGCGCTGAAGTGGAAGCTATAGTCGATGTCCTGGTTGATCTCGATATCAACGGAGAAGTCAGCAACGCTGAAGTCGCGCGTTGGGCGGGGTTTGGTTTAGACGAGGCAACGATCAAAACCGTGCGTCAACTGCACTTTTTCCCGGCCATGCGTAACGGCACACCGATACCGCTACGCGTGCTCTTGCGATACAACTTCCGCAAGCCACCGAAATAAATACATAGGGTAAAAGGCGGAATGGGTAAAAGGGTAATTGGGGAGAGAGGTTCTTCCTACCTGAGAACTACTCTCGCCAACGAGCCCAAACGGTGATAAAAGAATAGCCGTTATAAAGCTATCGGTTTTCAACTCTCGCTAGCCGACCTTTGCATCCACGTGAATCGCTCTAATCCCAAAAACAAACTTATATTCTTTGTGGTGACGGCGTCAATAGCGCTGCTCGGCCTCTCACTTCTCATTCATTTCGACCAACGTCTCCGAGACTTCCTGGCGGCTCAAATGGGAGGGCTTGCTTCCAGGGCAGATACGGTAGTTGATGTTTTGCTCCTGGTTCTACTTGGGATTCTTGCTTATCTCTTCGTTCGCGCACTCAATAACTTCATCTTCGGCTTGGTCTTTCGATTGCGGAAAGGGTTTGAAGCACCCACGTTGGTCCGGAACATTTTCTCGATCGTAGCATTTACTGCTTTATTCCTACTTATCTTCTCTTCAATATTCAAGGACGTTAACCTCGGTGCACTCTTCACTACCTCGGCAATCTTTGGCGTAATCCTGGGACTTGCCCTGCAAGACACGCTCGGAAACTTCTTTGCCGGAATATCTTTACAGGCCGATCGACCTTTTCAAGTCGGTGATGTGATCACGGTTGGGGCTCAAAAGCACAGCGGGGTCGTCGAGGAGATTACTTGGCGTGCCGTAAAAATCCGGACGTTTCAAAATCACGTAATAGAGATCAATAACAGCACTGCAGCTAAGGAGCCTCTCGAGGTTTGCCCTCGAGACAACTTGAACGCTCGTCTGATTTTTTTTAATACCCTCTACACTGACTCCCCGGCCAAGACCATCCGCGTTGTGAGGGAGGCGGTGCGCGAAGCCGACAACGTTTCACAAATGATTCCTCCGATTGTGCGCATAAGAAATCTTGCCGAAAACGGGGTGGACTACGAGCTCAAGTACTGGTTGGAAGACTACGCCAAGTACAACGACACCGACGCGCTCATTCGCCAGCGGATCTGGTATGCATTCCGGCGCGCCGGGCTCAACTTTGCTTACCCAACCAGGACCCTACATGTCGAGAGATCAAGGAAAATTGAGTTTCAAGACGGTGAAGGAGGAACAATCGTTGAGCGGCTTTCGGCCGTTGATATCTTTGCTCCTTTGTCGGTTGAGGAAACGTCCATGATCGCCCAAGCCGCGGTAAGCCACGTTTTTGCTCCCGGTGAAACAGTGATACGAGCAGGTGATCCAGGCTCATCCATGTTCGTTGTCCACAACGGCCGGGTTTGCGTGCAGATTAATGACAAGGGAAAACTTCGGACAGTTGCTACTCTCAATGAAGGACACTTCTTTGGGGAGATGGCACTTTTTACCGGGGAGCCCCGGGCTGCCAACGTGGTCGCCCTTGAGGAGACTGAGGTGTTGGAGATTGGGCACAAAGCGATGAAGCGCGTCTTTGAAACAAATCCGGGCCTGGTAGAATCGCTAAGCCACATTATTGTCGAGAGGCGACAGGGACTTTCTGCCCGGGCAGATACCTTAGATACCGACACTGAGGGACCCGCTGGGATTCTCTCGGCGATAAAGCGGTTTTTCAAGCTCAAATAAATTAAGGCGCGAAGTCGATAACTCCAATTGTGGCTTACGCTCCTCTTCAAGACCCAGGCCCGGCCGCTTCAATCTGAGCCCCCAGAAGGGCCTTGTATGGAAGCATTCCGAAGACTTGACACAAGAAGACTCAACCTTTATTATGGCAACACGCTCAGCGAAGTGAAGTCCCTAAAACTGAAATCAGAGTCAGAGCAGGGACGGGGGATTTCTGACCGGGGCGTTATTAAGATTTAGAAGAAGGAGAATTCCAAATGAGTATCGTTAGATATGACCCATTCCGCGACTTGCGCAGTCTGCAGGACGAGGTGAACCGCCTTTTCTCCACTAATCTAACCCGAGGGTTCGGAGAAGAAGGAATCGGCAGGGGCGCCTGGAATCCCAGCGTCGACATCTACGAGAACAAAGATCAAATCGTTCTCGAAGCGGAACTGCCGGGTATGAACAGAGATGATTTCGAGCTCACGGTCGAAAACAACGTCATAACTCTTCGCGGGCAGCGTCAGTTTGAGAAGAAGGACGAAACTGACAACTACCATCGCGTCGAGCGCTCTTATGGCTCATTCACCCGTTCCTTTACCCTGCCGCAGACCGTTTCCACAGAGGGAGCAACTGCCGAATATCGCAATGGTGTGTTGCGTGTGACGTTGCCAAAGCGACAGGAAACCAAGGCGCGCCGCATTGAGATCGGTGGGGAAGGAGCTACTGGTGGCAAGACAATCGAAGCGAAAGCCGAGAAACCGACATCCGGTGAGAGATCGAAGGAGGTGGCTGGCGGACGTTAATCTGCTTAACACCGCGTGCTTGCCGAGAGAGAGCGGGGCTGCTCGTTTGAGCTTAAGCCCCGCTCGCGTGTAAGAAGAATTCAATTTAGCCTAAATTTGCATGCGCTTAGATAGATTTACATTGCGAGCCCAGGAAGCGATTCAGGCAGCCATCGAGTTGGCTGAGCGCAACCAGAACCAGCAGGTCGAGCCGGAGCATTTGCTAGCGGCGATGCTTGATCAACCTGAGGGTATTGTGCGCCCGCTACTGGGAAAGTTGACCGTTAACGTGCCGGTTGTGCTCAACGACCTGCAGGCAGCAATCGGTCGCTTCCCTCGCGTCCAGGGCGGACAGCAATATTTCAGCTCCAGACTGAGTCAAGTGTTCACCGCCGCACAAAAACAGGCGGAGGACATGAAGGACGAGTTTGTTTCCACCGAACATCTGCTCCTTTCCATCACTGACGAAAAGGAGGGCGAGTCGGGAAAAATCCTGCGCCAGCACGGCGTGAAGCGTGATGACTTAGTGAAGGTCATGGAGCAGACCCGCGGCGGGTCGCGAATTACGGACCAGAACGCGGAAGAGAACTATCAGGCGCTTTCCAAGTACGCCCGCGATCTTACGGACCTGGCCCGCAAGGGAAAACTCGATCCTGTTATTGGCCGCGATGACGAGATTCGGCGGACTATCCAGGTCCTTTCGCGGCGCACGAAAAACAATCCGGTTTTAATTGGCGAGCCAGGCGTCGGCAAGACTGCGATCGTTGAAGGCTTGGCCCAGAGAATCGTTTCGGGCGATGTTCCCGAGACGCTTCGTAACAAACGCCTGGTAGGTCTTGACCTTGGTTCAATGCTGGCCGGGGCCAAGTACCGGGGCGAGTTTGAAGATCGCTTGAAGGCAGTCCTCAAAGAGATTGAAAACGCGCAGGGTCACATAATCCTATTCATCGATGAGCTTCATACGTTGGTCGGAGCTGGCGCCGCCGAGGGCGCAATCGACGCCTCCAATATGCTGAAGCCTGCACTGGCCCGGGGGGAGTTGCGTTGTGTGGGTGCCACCACACTCAACGAATACAAGAAATACATCGAGAAAGACGCCGCTCTGGAGCGGCGCTTCCAGCAGATCTATGTCGGCGAGCCTACGGTTGAAGACACGATTGCCATTTTGCGTGGCCTGAAAGAACGCTACGAAGTGCACCACGGCGTGCGGATAAAAGACTCGGCAATAGTAGCCGCGGCGACGCTTTCCAATCGGTACATCACCGACCGCTTTCTTCCAGACAAGGCAATTGACCTGATTGACGAGGCTGCTTCGCGGCTGCGCATCGAGATCGATTCGCTTCCCCAGGAGATTGATCAACTTGAACGGGAAACCATCCAGCTTGAAATCGAGCGGCAAGCTCTGCAGCGCGAAGAGGATAAAAAGTCGAAAGCGCGCCTGAAAGAGATCGAACAGCGTATTGCTGATCTCAGGGAAGCATCTTCCGGCATGAAGGTGAAATGGCAGTCGGAGAAAGAAGCGATTGAGCATATGCGTACCGCTAAAGCTGAGTTGGAGCAATTAAGGCTTCAGCTCGATCAGGCGCGCAACGGCGGCGACCTCGGCCGCGCTTCTGAGCTCCAGTATGGAAAAATTCCGGAGCTCGAGCAGCGGCTGGTAGCGGAGCAAGAGAAGCTCGCGAATCTTCAAAGCGATGGTGTAATGCTCAAAGAGGAAGTCGACGAGGAGGACGTTGCCGAAGTCGTGGCGAAGTGGACGGGAATACCCGTTTCGAAGATGCTCGAAGGTGAGATGCAGAAGCTGGTCAGCATGGAAGAGCGTCTCAGCCAGCGGGTGATCGGTCAGGACGAGGCACTCACCGCAGTAGCCAATGCTGTGCGCCGGGCGCGGGCCGGTCTCCAGGATCCGAATCGCCCAGTCGGCTCATTTATTTTTCTTGGTCCCACCGGAGTTGGCAAGACTGAAACCGCCCGAGCTCTGGCAGAGTTTCTCTTTGACGACGAGCGCTCCATGATTCGCCTGGACATGTCTGAATATATGGAGAAGCACGCGGTGGCTCGAATGATTGGGGCGCCGCCAGGCTATGTCGGCTACGAAGAAGGTGGGCAGCTTACTGAGGCTGTGCGCCGCCGGCCTTATTCAGTTGTTCTGTTTGACGAAATAGAGAAGGCTCATCAGGATGTTTTTAATGTGCTGCTACAAATCCTCGATGATGGCCGCCTGACTGATTCCAAAGGACGCACGGTGGATTTCAAAAACACCGTATTGATCATGACTTCGAATCTTGGGTCGCGCGAGATCCAGGCGGCCGAAGGTGATGAGAAGCAAGCGCGAGAAGCAGTGCTCGAGGAGCTGCGGCTGAATTTCAAACCCGAGTTTCTAAATCGTATTGACGATATTGTGGTATTCCGTCAGCTTTCGCAGAAGGAGATTGCTCAGATAATAGATGTCCAGCTCGACCGGCTGCTCCACATGCTCAAGGACAGGAACATCACAATCTCTCTGAACGAATCGGCTCGAGGACTCCTCGCGCGAGAAGGCTATGATCCGGCTTATGGAGCGCGGCCTTTGAAGCGCGCCATTCAGACTCTGATTCAGAATCCACTGGCAGTGAAGATCCTGCGCGGGGAGATCCTCCCGGGACAGGTAGTGAGAGTGTCAGCCGACGGCGACAACATGACTTTCAATAACCAGACAGCAACGGCAGTGGCGTAAAGGGGGAAACGGAAGTGTCGAAGCAATGGAATCCTTTGCAGAACCTGATGCTCTTGCAGGATCGGATGAATCGGCTGTTTGAAGACGCGACGGAGCAGCGCGCGCGGGTCGATGCCGAGACGAGTGACGATATCGAAACTGCGGAGTGGTACCCTGCGGCTGACGTTTACGATCACGATGGGGAATACTTGATCGCGGTAGATTTGCCTGGCATTGACCGTTCCGCTCTTGAGATTACCATTGACGATAACCGATTAGCCATCAAGGGAACGCGCGCCGTTGAGACCTCAACGTCTCGAACAGAACGGCCCACCGGCCGCTTTTTGCGAACATTCAGCTTGCCCGGTTCAGTCGATCAAAAAAGCATTCACGCTGCGTACAAGGATGGTGTTCTGGAAGTCCGCCTTCCGAAACGTAAGGAGGAAATGCTGAAGCGCATTGAGATCAAAGTGTCTTGATTGGGAAACCAGCACGAACAAGGTGGACCAGTGGGAAGGGGAGCAACAAGACCATGGATTTTTATAAGCCTAGGGACCGAAATTCCGAGCGAGACGAGAATCCGGAAAGCGGGATTCGAGTAACCGATCGTCGCCGGCGCTTCCTGTATGACGACGCGAACTCCGGGGCCGCGGCACCTGCCGATAGCCCAAATCTAAAACCCAGTTATGTCGCAGAGCTTGAAGCGCGGACGGAAGCCGCTGAGAAGTTGACGCAAGAAGTGCAGTCGCGTTTTGAGCAACTGCGTTCCCAACTCCAACGAGAGACGGATGAAACTCGCCTGCGCTTGAATCGGGCAGCCGATGAACGCGCGGAGCGGGGAAAGGCGGATTTCATTGCGCGGTTGCTTCCGGTGCTGGATAACCTTCAACGAGCGACCGAAGCAGCCGAGTCGAGTAGCACGCCGGAACAGATTGGTGAGGGTGTGCGCCGGACCGCAGCGAGTTTTGAGAGCGCGCTTGCTGCCGCTGGTGTCGAACCCATCAAGTCTGTTGGGCAGGAATTCGATCCTGAGTTACACGAAGCGGTGGAAACTGTTCCGGTGGCGCCTGAGGAAGAAGGCAAAGTCGTGGCGGAATACACCCCTGGCTATCGGATTGGTGACCGCTTGCTGCGCCCTGCGCGCGTAAAGGTCGGACGGGCTTCCGGAGGGCAGCAAAACGCCGTTCGCGCCAACTAGCTAGTAGACCGTATCGTTGAAACTACTAGATTAATTGCTGAAGGAGAAAAAAATTGGCTGCTAAGGAAATGAAGTTCCACGAAGAGGCCCGCCAGGCGATGCTCAAAGGAGTAAACACTCTGGCTAATGCAGTGCGAGTAACACTTGGGCCAAAAGGGCGTAACGTCGTGCTGGGGAAGAAATTTGGTTCGCCGGTGATTACGAAAGATGGTGTTACGGTTGCCCGGGAAATTGAACTTCAAGACCGTTACGAGAACATGGGTGCGCAAATGGTCCGCGAGGTGGCCGTCAAAACGAATGACACCGCGGGCGACGGCACTACTACAGCGACGGTGCTGGCGCAGGCAATATTTCGTGAAGGCGTGAGGAATGTAGCTGCGGGAGCCAACCCAATGTCTTTGCAGCATGGCATCCTGACTGCGACCGACAAGGTGGTTGCGGAACTCCAACGCGTCTCGCACAAAGTGAAGACCAAAGAAGAGCTAACTAATGTAGCCACCGTCTCAGCGAATAACGATCGCGAGATTGGGAAGCTCATCTCCGAAGCCATGGAGAAGGTCGGCAAGGACGGCGTCGTGACTGTGGAGGAGTCAAAGACGCTCCAGACCGAGCTCGACATTGTCGAGGGAATGCAGTTCGACCGCGGCTATTTGTCGCCTTACTTCGTGACTAACGCGGATCGCATGGAGACGGTGCTCGAGGATTCTCTGATCCTGCTGCACGAGAAGAAAATTTCGGCGATGCGGGATCTGCTGCCCTTGCTTGAACAAACGGCCCGGAGCGGGAGGCCGCTTTTGATTATCGCCGAGGACATTGAAGGCGATGCCCTCGCCACACTCGTCATTAATAAACTGCGCGGCACAATCAAAGTCTGCGCTGTTAAAGCGCCGGCGTTCGGGGAAAGGCGCAAAACCATCCTCGAAGATCTGGCCATCCTTACGGGCGGCCGCGTGGTAACCGAGGACCTGGGAATAAAACTCGAGAATGTCGATGTATCCGATCTCGGTTCAGCGAAGCGGGTGATCGTCGACAAAGAAAACACCACGATTGTTGAGGGTGGTGGCGATCCCAAGGCTATTCAGGGTCGAGTCGCAACCATCAAACGACAAATCGAAGAGACCACTTCGGATTACGATCGCGAAAAATTGCAAGAGCGGTTGGCAAAGCTCGCCGGTGGCGTTGCAGTAGTCAGAGTCGGAGCTCCGACTGAAACGGCAATGAAAGAGATCAAGATGCGGGTCGAAGACGCATTGAACGCCACCAGGGCCGCGGCCCAGGAAGGCATCGTGGTTGGTGGTGGAGTGGCGCTGCTTCGTGCCGCCAAAGTGCTCGATAAGTTGACCGATAATGACCCAGATGTACAAACCGGTATCAGGCTGGTAAGACGTGCGCTCGAAGAACCGCTACGGCGGATTGCCGAAAACGCCGGTGTAGACGGCGCCGTAATTATTGGCAAAGTCGAGGTCATGAAAGGCACCAGGGGTTTCAATGCGAGCAGCGGAGAGTTTGAGGATCTGGCTGCGGCGGGAATCATTGATCCTACAAAAGTAGTGCGCACTGCCTTGCAGAATGCCGCGTCGATCGCCGGGCTTCTGTTGACGACCGACGCGGCTGTCACTGATGCTCCTGAACCCAAGAAACCAGTGCCGATGCCGGGTGGTGGCGAAGACTACGATTACTAACAAATACTTCCTCAAATCGGCCACCCAGTTGGCAAGAGATTTGCAAGCAAATCGGCCGGGTAAATGTTGTTGCATTGAAACACAACGGCGCTTATGCTCAGAACATCTAACCCGCGGCTTTTTCGGCGGGTTTGAGGGCTCAGGTCAAACTTGCTGACACGAATCCACGTACGAAGGCTTTGAGGTAGTCAGAAAATGGCAGATCTAGGGGCATACAAAGACAAGTTTGGAGAAAGCGGCCAGCGCATACTCGAGCACGCCATGAGCGAGTCGCGCCAGCGGGATCAGAACTACGTGGCGGTTGAGCATATCTTGCAGGCTCTCATGCATGAAGAGCCGGATATGTTCAACTCTACGATGCGCGAGCTATCTCTGGATCCGATCGTAGTCAAGATTGCTATCGACCAACGATTGGAAACGACCCGCCAACAGCACGTCGGAAAGGGTTTCCGTATCGCCCCTGATACGACAGACTTGTTCAAGCGCGCCATGGAACGGGCGCGCACGCAGGGGCGCAAGACCATCGAAGCCACCGATATTTTTGAAGCGCTCACCAACTACGACAGTCTTTTCCTGGACGTGCTCAGAAACATGGGAGCAAATACAGAGGCAGTCGCGGAAAATGTGCGCGCGCAGGTGCAAAAACGGGAACAGGAAGAGGAGCAGTTTCGAAAGAAGTTTGAACTCCCACCTTATCTCAAGCATTTCGGCGTTTCACTCAATCGACTGGCGCGAGCTGACAAGATTGCGCCCACTATCGGCCGGGAGAAAGAGATCCAGCAGATCGTGGAAATTCTCTGCCACCGCGAAAGGGCAAATTCACCCATGCTGGTGGGTGAACCCGGCGTGGGCAAGACAGCGGTGATCGAAGGTCTGGCGCGCTTAATCGAATTGGAACCCGAGAAAGTGCCTGCTCGCCTGCGGGGCTCGCATGTGGTGCAGCTACAAATGGGCGGTCTCGTCGCCGGCACGATGCTGCGTGGCATGTTCGAAGAAAGAATCAAAGGCATTATCGATGAAGTGAAAGAGCGCGACAATCTCATTCTTTTCATCGACGAAGCGCACACCATCGTCGGCGCCGGAGCCGCGCTCGGGACGTCGTCCGATGCGGCGAACATGTTTAAGTCGGCGCTCGCGCGCGGCGACATGCGCATCATTGGTGCCACGACCATTTCGGAATACAAAGAATATATCGCCGAGGATGAGGCACTGGCCCGTCGCTTCCGGTTAGTGAAAGTGGTCGAGCCCACGATTAGCGAAACGCGCGAGATTCTGCTTGGGGTGCGTCCGCGTCTGGAGCGCAACTACTCCGTCAAAATTTCAGACGACGCTATCAACACCGCCTTGGAGATGGCGCCCAAGTACATCCGCAATCTACACCTCCCAGACAAAGCCATCGGCTGGCTTGATACGGCTGCCGTTAAAGTCGAAATCAACGAGCCGCAGACGATGATCGTCAAACCTGAACACGTCATCGAGGTGATCTCGCAGGAGTCGCGTATTCCGCGCGATATGATCTTTCGCGACACTGGCGACCGTTTTGCCATGACGGAAGCCCTGCTCGGTAATCGTGTGATAGGCCAGAAAGCCGCCATCAAGGCTGTGGCCCAGCGGCTGAGATTGAACAAAGGGCCGTTGAAGGAATCGCATTACAAACCCGATGGCGTGTTGCTGTTCCTCGGGCCTACAGGCGTAGGCAAGACCGAACTCGCCAAGGCGGTCGCTGAATTCATGTTCGGCGACGAAGAGAAGATGGTCCGCATCGACATGTCTGAATACAGCGACGGTACGGTGAGCATTGAAAAGCTGATTGGTATGCCGCGCGGCATAGTCGGTTCGGAGCGCGGCGGCATTCTCACCGAACAACTGCGCGAGAATCCCTACACAGTGCTCCTGCTGGATGAGGTGGAAAAAGCTTCTCCGTACCTGATGAACCTGTTTTTGCAGGCCTTCGACGAAGGCTGGCTAACGGATGGTCGGGGTAAGAAAGTTTACCTTTCCGACGCGATTGTGATCATGACCTCGAATCTGGGCTCCGACAGCTTCAAGAAGTTCGAGAAACCCTTGGGCTTCGGTACGAAGACAGCCGCAGACTTCCGCGTAGTAAACAGAGAGGTGATGAAGGCTGCCGAGACGCGCTTCTCGCCCGAGTTTCGCAATCGTATCGACGAGATCATCGTCTTCGCGCCGTTGACAATGGACGAGGTGCGTCAGATTGCCAAGCTCTACCTGGACAAGCTGCGGCGGCAAATGGAGCGCCAGGGCAAGTCGGTCGAGGTCAGTGAAGCCGCGCTCAACCTCCTTACCGAAAAAGGCTACAACACCGCTTACGGCGCCCGCTTCTTAAAGCGCCACATTGACGAAAAGGTGAAGCTGCCGATTACGGCCATGTGGAAGACGGCCTCGAATTTCCTGGTCGACGTGGAAGAGGGCGAGACGGTCGTCAAAGCAGCCGCTGCCAACAAGCCTGAGCTGAACTAAATCAGCGTGTAATGTCAGAACCGCGAGCGGTAGCGACTGGGTCCCCAAGCGGGAAGCCCGCTTGGGGTGGTGATGCGACCGGATTATTGCCGAGACTAAGTGAGGGTTTCAATGATTGACTTCATTGAGACCCTTTCGCTTGAATCAGCTTCATCTGAGGTTATTGTAGTTTAGTGGGTCGATGGTATCCGCCAAACCGTTGTTCAGCCTGCGCTGTCACGGGCGCTCTGTGGTAAATTCGCTTCAACATTAATGGTTTCACAGTGAAGATTCAAACATGAAGATCTCGCATAAGTTATTTCAATTTCTCATGCTGCTGACGCTGGGTTGTTCCGGACCGGTTGCTCTTCAAGCGCAGGACAACAAGCCGGCTCCGCCCATGCCTGCTTCGACCGAGAAGGCGGAGGGCATCGTCAAGCGAGCCATTGAAGTCCTCGGCGGCAGTGCTTACCTGAACGTGCAAAGCGTGGTAGGGCGCGGTTTCTATACGGCCTATCAGGATGGCCTGTCACAATTGCCGACCAGATTTCTCGACTACGTCGTTTATCCAGACAAGGAGCGGACGGAATTTACCAGCGCCGGAGTGCGGGTGGTGCAAACCAACGCGGGCGCGACCGGCTGGCTTTACGACGGCGCTACCAGGAGCTTGAACGATCAGAAGCCGGCGCAGATCGAAGACTTCAAAAGGAGCATGCGCACCAGTATCGATAATGTTTTGCGCGGCTGGTGGCGTCGCGAGAGTGCCACTCTTAGTTATATCGGCCGCCGCGAGGCCGGTCTGGCCCGCCGTAACGAGACTGTGCGACTCACTTACCCTGACGGGTTTTGGATTGAATATGAATTTGGGGCAAAAGACGGACTGCCCGCGAAGGTAATCTACAAACGCACCCGCAAGGTAGCCGACTCTGATGAGACCGAAGAGATAACCGAAGAGGATAGGCTAGCCAGGCCCATTACCATTGACGGAGTAACTGCAGCCTACGTGATCGACCATTTCATTAACGGCAAACAAACAAGCCGCATCAATTACGCGTCAATCGAGTTCAATCGACCGCTTGCCGCTTCACTCTTCACCAAACCTGAAAACGCGAAGTCAGTGAAGTAACCTCCGTCCGTCTAGATCAGCGTTTATCCGCGTATATCCGCGGCTAATTGATTTCGCTTATTTCGCTTATAATGGGGTACCAAGACATCTTTAGTGTTAACTGAATCAGGGAGGGGAATCATGAGCTGGAACCAATCTTCGTTTACTTCGCCGCAGGTTGCGGACGTGCGCGACGAACGTGTCGGCGCTTTTTTGAGTCGGGTGTACGGCTGGATGTTTGCCGGTTTGCTGGTGACTGCTGTAACCGCTTTT
>JACDCK010000429.1 GCA_013817595.1 Pyrinomonadaceae bacterium
GTATTAAACCCATAAATTCGCTAACAGGTTCTTCTACTTGGCGAGAAGTGGAGCCATTACCCCCCTTACACAATGGAAACTTTTTATCCAACGGGAGGATGTGACGAACAGTTATCTCCTCGGTCTTCGTGTTTACCTTTACCTCTTCCACCAATAACCGCACGATCTGTTTTCTTTCTTCAAACCCTAAGTTTGTCAGGTTCGACTTTATCCGCTTTGCAAACTCTGTGAACTGCTCGATGACCTGCAACCGATGTCCTTCTTCCTTTTCCTCTTTCTCGATCATCGCACATTCATCTTCTGCTTTCTTTATCTTTGCGCGGATTGCCTTCAAACGCGCTTCGATCTCTGAGAGGCTTACCCGCCCTCCTTGATACAGATCAAGCAACCGCTCTTTCTCCAATTCCTGCTGCTTGATCTCTTTTCGCTTTTTTACGATCAACTCTGTGTACTCACTGCGTTGCCGCTGTTTGTGCTGAACCCGCGCTGCATATTCTTTTAAGACCAACTCAGGTTGCTCAATCAATCGTCGGGTCTGCTCCCACACCAGATCATCCAATGCTTCGACTCTCACTGGATGAGATGAACAGACCCGACCATTGGTCCAGCGATGACCATCTTGCCCGGCGCACCGATAGTAGCAGCGTTTGTACTTTGAATTAGAGGCTGGCTTTCCGTAGAGCGCATATCCGCATTCTTGGCACCGCAGCAAACCGCTCAGCAGGTAGGCAAACTTCGTATTGTTACGCGGTGAAAATCTCTTGTTCTCCTCCAGGCGTGCGCGCGTCTTATTATATATGTCCTCACTGATGATCGCCGGCACCGGAATCTCGATCCATTCGTCGCGTGGTCGATCTCGCGTACTGGAATGAACGTGCTTTGGGTAAAAACTGCGATCATATGCTTGCTTGGTCGGTCGCACCCGTTCGACCACTTTCGTTTTGCGATACGCAGCATGTCCGGTATATGCCGGATTTCTTAACATTGCCCAGACAACGGAGCGTTCCCACCGACCGACATCGTTGCGCGTCGGAATTTGTGCATTGGTCAACTCACGGGCAATCGCTCCAATACTCATGCCTTGATCGACCAACAGATGGAAGACCTTCTTGACTACTTCAGCTTCCCGTTCGTGAATCTCATAGCGTGCTTGTTCCGAGTCCGACGCGCGAATGTAGACATAGCCGTAAGGCGCTCCTGACAAAACGCATACGTTGCCTTGGCGCGCTTTATGAAGTTTGCCGCGACGGTGGCGTTCGACAATCTTCTCTCGTTCGTACTCGGATATCACTCCTTGAATTTGCAACAGCAGTTGATCTTCTGGTGAATGAGAGATGTTGCGGTTGACGAACAGAATCTCGACACCGAGTTTCTGAAACTCTTCGACGAGCATCAGTTGATGAGCATATTTTCGTGCCAGCCGATCCGGGTTAAGGATCAACACACGGTCGATCTCGCCCGCTGCGGCTTTGTCTCGAAGCGCATCAAGCTTGGGGCGGACTAGCGTTGTACCGCTGACACCGTTATCTGCAAAGATCAAATCGTCGTCGATGCGAAAGTCATTGGCGAGGGCGAACTCTTTGATGGCAGCAAGCTGTGACTCGATGGTTCCATCTTGAGCTTGTTTATCGCTGGACACGCGAGCGTAGATGGCGATGGAGTGGTGACTCATTATCTTTTATCTCCTTTGCGACTCTTAGTGGTGGATTTGAGATCGTTTGTGGAAGAGCGAGATGGAAGGCTCTGGTGATCCGTTCGTCTCTGTCGCTGCGGTAGACGCTTTCGAGGTGAACAGTCCACTTTCGTGGCGGAGGTTTTCTCTTTCCCATGATGGGTATCCTCAGTGTCCTTTATATATAGTGGCGCAGTTTGATCTATCGCTGGGGGTTGCCAGCGATAGACCGCGAACTTGCGACCAGCGGCATAAAGGGAATGGTTACTGAGGGATAGTGAAATGGAAAGAGAAAATGTATCTATTGTGTAAGGGGGGTAGTCTCTCC
>JACDCK010000159.1 GCA_013817595.1 Pyrinomonadaceae bacterium
TCAAGCCGCGCGCTTTCTTGATTCAGCGTTGAGCGAGCGACTTGCAGAAGCCGTTAGCTGCAGCCAGGCAGCCAGGTTGGCGAAACGCTACGCTAAGCTGCGGCAGTTTGGTCGGTGGGGTACAGCTTAACCGCCGCAATCGAGTTAGCTCTTACTGATTCCTGGTTATCTAAAACGGAATATCGTCGTCAGACGGGTCCGCAAGCTCGTGGACCGGTTCACCGGCAGCCGGTCTGGAAACCGCAGCATGTTCCGGGGCCGGTTCACCCGCAACCGGTCTGGAAACCGCAGCTTCGTCACCTCTTCCGCCGCCAATGAACTGCATATCAGTCGCATTAACTTCCAGAGTGTGCCTGGGCTTTCCGTCCCGGTCAGTCCATTCCTCCACCCTTAGCCTGCCTTCGATATAAACCGGCCGACCCTTGGTGAGGTATTGTGAGGCAGTTTCTGCTTGCCGTCCCCAGAGAGTTACACGAAACCAGGTGGTCTGATCTTGCATCTCGCCGGTCTTGTCCTTGCGCCGCTCGTTTGTAGCCATCGTGAAGCTGCAAACGGGCGTACCCTGGGGCGTGTAACGCAGTTCGGGGTCGCGACCCAGGTTGCCGACGAGAATAACTTTATTGAATGACATGATGAGGAACCTTTCTCAGTGTCTTAGGGTTACAGAAAATCGTGAGCGATACTACTAGTCGCAGAATAAGTGGTCAAGGACAGTCATTATATTATCCGGTACTGGCTCAGTTTGGATTCTGACCTTTCATTCACACCGTGGCTTAAGCCCGGTGTCTCGCGCAGGTTCTTGAGAATATCGGAACCGTTTCAACGGTTTGCTCTTGCGTTACCGTTCTGAAAGCCGAGGTGAAACCGTTGAAACGGTTCACTGGATTGTAGACAGCCTTTCCCACCGGGCTGAAGCCGCGGTGTGAATGAGAATTGACGCAAGACGGACGAAGCTTAATCAAACTGACCCACTACCCATTATCCGCGTTGCGATAAGGAAGGGTGCTATCGCCTCTGGCTACGGATTTCTGATAGACTAATCCGCGTTCAGTCATGTAGTAAATTCAGGATGAAAAGCACAGTTTACATAGAGACGTTGGGATGTCAGATGAACGTCGCGGATAGTGAGCGGGCGGCGACGAGTCTGCGACAAGCAGGCTACGATCTGACACCATCAGCTGAGGCTGCGGATGTGGTGTTGGTCAATACCTGCTCCGTACGCGAGCGGGCCGAACAAAAGGTATATAAACGCATTAGACAACTCCGCAGTCTCTCGAGCAAGAAACCCTTGATTGGGGTGATGGGCTGCGTAGCGCAGCTGGAAGGGGAGGCAATTTTCGCTAAAGCTCCGGACGTTGACATGATCATCGGCACGCGCGCCACAGATCGCATTTCTACCCTGATCGAGCGCTTAAACGACGGGGAAGAAGCGGTTATCGATCTTGAAGAGCGCGCGGAAGGCGAATCGTGGGACGTCTCGCCGGTTGAAAGACATTCTCCTTGCGTGGCTTTTGTGCCGATTATCGAGGGCTGCAACAAGTTTTGCTCCTTCTGCATCGTTCCTTATTCAAGAGGACGAGAAAAGAGTCGCACAGCCACAGAAATCGTTGATGCGGTAAAACGGTTGCGCGAGCTGGGTTACAAAGAAGTCCACTTGATCGGCCAAAACGTAAACAGCTACAGGCCCAGATCGGAAGAAGGACTTGAACAGAGCAGAGGAGCGACACCCTTCTGCCGGCTGCTCAGGGCCGTTGCCGAAACGGGAATGGAACGAATCAAATTCACAACGTCGTTTCCTAGGGACTTTCATCCTGATATAGTGGCGGCGATCGAAGAGTGTTCAAATCTTTGTGACTGGGTTCACCTGCCGGTCCAATCGGGCAGCGATCGTATTTTGAAAGTTATGCGTCGCGGTCATCTGGTTGAAGACTATTTTCGGAGAGTAGATGCAATTAAGAACTCCAAGCGGCGACTGTCGTTAACCAGCGACATTATTGTGGGCTTTCCGGGTGAGAAGGAAGAAGATTTTCAAGACACTATGAAGCTGGTTGAAAGATGCCAGTATGACGGTCTTTTTATTTTTAAGTACTCGAGGCGCCCGGGCACCCCGGCGTCCAAGCTAGTTGACGACGTTCCTGAGAGTCGAAAGAAGTCGCGCTTCCTGGAGCTTGAGTCTCGTCAATTCGAACTACAAAACAAGATCTATCGGGGCTATATTGGGCGAGCCGTGAGTGTGTTAGTTGAAGGCCGGAGCGCTCGATCAGAAAAGGATCTAACGGGACATTCAACTTGCCACAAGGTTGTTAACTTCAAGGGTGTCTCAACTCAGCAGAGCGAGATTCTGAACGTGCGGATAACAGAAGCCAAGTCCTACAGTCTCTACGGCCAGCAAGTTAACTGAGACGGGCAGCGGCGGGGGTCCCCACGCGGGTAGCCCGCGTGAGGTGCTGAGAGGGATTTAGAGCAAGGGAGGATGGAGCTTATGGAAATCGAGGTCAAGATCAGAGCTCTGATGATGGATCCGAACAGTGGCACCCCCATTATTATTTTGAAGGATATCGGAAGCGATACCATGCTCCCAATTTGGGTGGGAGCTTATGAAGCCAATGCCATCGCTCTGGAAATCGAGAAAATCGCTCCTCCTCGGCCTATGACTCATGACTTGTTACGCAATCTGATCATAGAACTCGGAATTCAGGTGGAGCGAGTAGTTGTGACCAGTTTAAGGGACAACACTTTCTTCGCAGTTATCGAAATGCGCACCAGTGATGGCAATCCAATGATTCTTGACTCGCGGCCTTCCGACGCTATTGCGCTTGCCTTGCGTGCTGATTGCCCGATCTTCGTCGACATGGAAGTAATCAAGGCGTCTCGCAACTCTGTACCAACAGAGGAAGGCGAGGAGTCAGCAGTTAACGAAGAAGAGTGGCCGGATGTTATTGGCGAAGCCGGCGATCTGCCGATGTGATTTGTAGTAGCCTCTTGTACACCGTCATGTGGAAATTGATATTTAGTTGGAATTTGCCACGGAATACTGTCCTTTTGCCCTCGTGCAGCGAATGCTAATCGCGATCGCAAATCAAAAAGGTGGCGTAGGAAAGACCACTACGGCCATCAATTTGGCCGCCGCATTCGCCAGGCTCGGAAAGCGCACCCTGCTTCTAGATCTTGACCCTCAGGCAAACAGTTCTATTTCATTCTTAGACCCACTTACCGTCGAGCGTTCTGCCTACGAGTTGATGATGGACGGGGAAGCACCTATGGAGCAGTCTATTTATAGAACGCCGGTGGAGAACCTGGATCTCGTGCCGGCGCGGATCAGTCTTGCAAAGCTCGAGTCGAAGCTGGTTGGTGATTTCGACGCTCCTTTCCGCCTCAAGGATCGTTTGGAGCCTTTCAAGAAGGAGTATTCGGTCATAGTCATCGATACACCGCCGACATTGGGCCTCATTACCGTGAACGCGCTGGTTGCTGCCTCGCACGTTCTCGTTCCGATTCAGTCGTCCTACTTTGCTCTTGAAGGTACTGATGATCTGCTCGAGACAATTGAGAAGGTGAAAGCTCGCCCTAATCCAAAGCTCGAGTTGCTGGGAGTTCTTGTTACCTTACATGATAAGAGAACTACGCTTGCCCGCGAGGTGCACGAACAAATTCGACTGGTCTTCGGGCCTAAGTTGTTTGAGACTGTGATCACCAAGAGCGTGAGGCTCGAAGAATCGCCCGCATACAAAGAATCAATTTTTAGCTTCGCGCCGAACTCCTCAGGGGCATTGGAATATGCAAAACTTTGTGAAGAGGTACTGAGCCGTGTCTAAAAGGGGACTGCCAACTGGACTTCAGATGCGTCATGACGCGCACTACGTCGAGGAGTTGTCGCAGCAACAGCCCGCTGCCGTGGGTCGTATGATAGCGGTCGATAAAATCGATCCCAACCCGGAGCAGCCACGCACGGAGTTTGGTGACCTGACCGAGCTCACTGCTTCGATCAGAGAGAAAGGCGTACTGGAGCCACTCCTGGTCAAGCCTTCACGCTCGACGGGACGGTGGATGATTATCGCAGGCGAACGCCGTTGGCGAGCGGCGCGACAAGCCGGCCTACAGGAAGTGCCATGTGTGGAAATGGAAGTTGATGAAGGCACAGTTGCCGAGATCGCGCTCATTGAGAACATGCAGCGAAAAGATCTGACGGTTTGGGAAGAAGCCGATGGCTTACTGGCTCTGTGCGAGCGATTCGGTTACACCCACGAAGAGGTTGCTCGCAAAGTAGGGAAGAGCAGAAGCACGGTCACGGAAGCGCTTTCCATCGCCGCGATCCCTCCGGACGTCCGCGAAATCTGTCGCCAGGCTGACGTGTCAGCAAAGTCAATGTTGCTACAAATCGTGCGACAGCCTGATGACGATGGAATGAGAAGGCTGGCAAAGGAAATCGCCTCACGTGGTCTAACACGCGATGATGCGAGGGAAGTCAGACGTCAGGAAATGGGCCCGCGGATCGCTCCCGATGCCAAGCCCTTCACCTTCAAGTATGTTTCACCTGGAAAAGAGTTTAGCCTGGAAGTTCGTTTCCGCCGTGCCAATGTAGCTCTGGAAGATGTCGCTGCAGCACTCATCTCAGCAGCGGAGAGTATCGAGAGTAGATGAGTCAGTTGTGACGGGCAGCCGAGGCTCTTACCGCCGTGCTATAATCGCTTCATCCCAAGCGAGGTCAATATTGATGAGCGTTCAAACTGCGGATTACCTTGATGCCGTAACTCATCTGCCGCATGGCGGACGGTTGACTTTCTACGATGTTGGCTGGGATGACTATGAACAACTGCTCGCCCAACTTGATGACCGGGCGCACCTGCGCATCAGTTACAACCAGGGCCGGCTGGAGATTATGAGTCCTTCTGCCAAACACGAAAAGTACAAGAACCTGCTGCATGATCTCGTAATGATCCTTTCCGACGAGCTTGAGCAGGAGGTTGTCAGTTTCGGTTCGGCGACGTTGAGAATCCAGCCCCGCGGTCCGGGCGCGGAAGGCGATGACTGTTTTTACATTCGGCACAACAGCGCCATCGCCGGCCGTGACCGCCTTGATCTCATGAGCGATCCGCCGCCCGACCTCGTGGTTGAAATTGATTTCACCCACGAATCATCGGGCAAGTTCGCCATTTACGCAGCCCTCAAAGTGCCCGAGATCTGGCACTACGATGGAGGTCGTTGGCAAATTCTGCGGTTGACCGGTCAAGCATACGAACTGGCCACCTTCAGCCTCGCATTCCCAATGCTCGCCGCTGAGCGGCTTGCCGAGTTTGTGACTGATAGTGAAACGCGAGGCCCATACCAAGCCCGGCGTGCTTTCCGCGAATGGGTTAGAGCCACCAAGCCCGGTACACTCTAGTTTTCTTTAGTCGTTAGTTGGTTCCGGCTGTTATCGAGCAACAACCGAAGTCCCGACAACAGCTACTTCGAAGCGACCGTCTTTTTCTTTTCCGCTGCCGCTCGTTTCTGTAAACCTTTAGCCCAACGTTCCAGAGTAGGTTGCAAGGGCTTGAAGAGGCGTGCACGGAAAGTGTGCTTCTTCTCGTTCCAGACTTTGAGTTGCTTTTCTGTGTAGGCCCGCACTGCCGGTTCGAGCTGAGTCTTCTTAAGCGAGTGCCTAAGCGTCAGGTGGTAATGCTGGCCAACCAGAGAGAATAGGATGGCGGTCAGGTTTCCTTTGAAGGACATGCGGGGCACTATCCGTTTGTGGAACGGCTTCTTCTCAGGAAGCAGAACGCCAACTGCCACTTCGAGCCAGGGGCCTTTTGGCCCTTGCCGTGGATGGTAGAGTCCCGGTAATTCGGACGCCTGGAAAGTATTCTTAAGCCTTGGGTCGGATATAAACTCTACGAGTCTGATTCGTTCAATGCCGCGGGTATGTTCCCGCGGAAGGCTGTCAAAGGCTTCTTCAACATGCGAGGTTGTGTCCTTAGGCAGTTTTCTCTCACACTCATTCTCAGTTTTTATCGGCACTATTACGGAATTCCTTTTAAGAGAAGTGACCCGTAATGTAGGCCAAGGCAGGAACAGCGTCAAGTTACGGGTCGAAAGTCACTGGGAGATATTTTCGCGCTTCCTCTCAGAAGGACAGGCGGTGGGCGCGCTCGTGATAGACGCTCATCTGGCCGCGCTCGCCGTCGAACACGGCGCGACGCTCGCCACGACCGACCGCGATTTTGCGCGCTTCGCCGATTTGCAAACTTTCAATCCGATAGCACAGGTGAGATGAAACTCCGCACCCTTTGCGTCTGATAATATATATTATGTCATGACGAGGCCTTGCCTTAGAAGCGAACTTACTTCAAAACTCCGGTTGCCTCAAAAACCATCGGATCCTCTTTACGGTGGCAGTCCGGACTAAGCCTTCACTAGCGCCTGAGGCAGCGGACTTCGGCGACATACATACAGTGAGGCATCTTTCAATACCGTTTTCGGGTGTTGCGGCGTTCTTGACACGTATTGGGCCGACTGTTACCCTACGCGGTCCTTTCCTACGGCGTTTTTTCAGCTTTTATTCACAAAAGGAGTCCGCTTGAGTAACGAATCAGGTTACGTATTTACCTCAGAGTCTGTCACCGAAGGTCATCCCGACAAAATCTCCGATCAAATCTCAGATGCAGTATTAGACGCAGCGCTAGCGGAAGATCCGACCGCCCGTGTCGCTTGCGAGACTTTGGTCACGACGGGGCTGGTCG
>JACDCK010000001.1:0-55326 GCA_013817595.1 Pyrinomonadaceae bacterium
TTTCAAAATGACTAAGAGAACCACCGGCACCGGCAGGCGACTCTTTAAGATGACCCCACTGCACCATCATTTCGAGATGCAGGACTGGAACGAATCGAAAATCGTCTTTCGATTTTTGATCCTGGCAATACTCTTTGCGCTCTTAAGTCTCTCGACGTTGAAGCTGAGGTGAGTGTTGGGTAGTAATTGAGGTTGCTTGGAACTGGCGGGCAAGAAAGTCTTAGTGATAGGCGCAGCGCGCAGCGGAATTGCCTGCGCGAAGTTTTTGGCCGCGCGCGGCGCTACCGTCGTTCTAAACGATGGGAAGCCAATAGAAAAGTGGAGCGCGGAAGCAGTCGCCCTCAAAGATGAGGGAGTAGGTTGTCTTCCCGGCGAGGCGCCGAGCTGGCTGCTCGACAATATCGATCTCGTAGTGGTTAGCCCCGGTGTGCCGGTCAAAAGCATTCCGGTCAGGTACGCGGAGCGAGCGGGCGCTGAGATCATTGGTGAAGTGGAGCTGGCTTCGCGGTTTTTGAAGAGCCGCATGGTGGCCATCACCGGGACCAACGGCAAGACCACGACCACGGCGTTGATTGGTGGGTTGCTGAAAGATGCGGGATGGCCGGTGCAGGTGGGAGGAAACATCGGCACGCCGCTGATAACGCTGGTAGAAGGCTCAAGGGATGACGGCTGGGCGGTAGTCGAACTATCGAGCTTTCAGTTGGAGACGATCAAGGAATTCCATCCCTCGGTTGCAGTGGTGCTGAACGTCACGCCAAATCATATGGATCGCTACGAAGCATTTACCGACTACGCCGCGGCCAAGCACCGGATTTTTATGAACCAGGAGCCAGGCGACGTGGCGGTACTCAATGGCGATGACGAAGTGGTGTCGTCGTGGGCGAGCGGCTTGCGTTCTCATGTCGTGACCTTCAGCGTGCAACACGAGCCGCAGGAAGGGATCTTCCTGCGCGGGCGGGAATTGGTTTCTCGCACCCGCGATGGCGAACGGACGCTCATGATGCGTGACGAGATGAAACTGCGCGGGCTTCACAATGTTGAGAATGTGCTGGCGGCGTTGTCAGCGGGTCTGGCGTGCGGCGCCAGTCCTGAATCGATGCGCGAAACGGTGAGTCGCTTTGAGCCGGTGGAGCATCGTCTGGAGCTTGTTGCTGAAGCAAAGGAGGTTAAGTTTTACAACGACTCAAAGGCCACCAGCGTCGATGCGACGGTGAAAGCTCTTGAAGCTTTCCAGGATGATAACGGCAAGGTTGTTTTAATTCTCGGTGGCCGGGGTAAGAAAGCGCCTTACGCTCCGCTCGCTGAGCTCATTCGCGAAAACGTGCGACAACTTGTTTTGATTGGTGAAGACGCGGAAGCGATCGCAAAGGAACTCGGCGAGTACGCACCTACCCAACGAGCCGTTAACATGCAGGAAGCCGTCAAACTCTCGTTTCAATCAGCGCTGCCCGGCGACATCGTCTTGCTCGCACCGGCGTGTGCAAGCTTCGATATGTTTGAGAGCTTCGAGCATCGGGGGAGAGTCTTTAAGAGTGAAGTCCAAAGTCTAAAGTCCAATGTCCAAAGTCCAATCGGCTAACCTTGGACGTTGGACCTTGGACATTGGACGGTTCTAAGCAATGGCCCGAAAGCTATATCCAGACAAATGGTTGTTTGCCGCCACGGTTGGCCTCGCCCTTTTCGGCGTGGTGATGGTTTACAGCGCTTCGGCAGTCATGGCCCAGCGTGAAAATGGCAATGAGTTCCATTACGTGCTCAAGCAAGGAATCTGGACGGGAATCGGTTTCGTGGTGATGCTGGCGGCTATGCAGGTCGACTACAAGCACTTAAAAAATCGTCGTGTCGTCTACGGTTTGCTGGCAGTGACGACGGTCATGTTGCTAACGGTCTTCGCCTTCCCCGCCACCAACGGCGCCCATCGCTGGATCAAGCTTCCCAAGCTCTCGATTCAACCGTCAGAGCTCTCCAAGCCGGCACTGGTGATCTTCCTCGCTTACTTCCTGGAGAGGCGAGCTGGTGAGGAAGGCCAGTTCTGGACCACTTTTAGATGCGCGATTGTCACATGCGCGTTGGCCGGTTTGATCGTGATCGAGCCCGACCTCGGCACGGCAATTATGCTCGGCGTAATTTTTGTCGTCGTTGTCTACACCGCCGGGGCTCGGCTAAAGCACCTGGCAATGGTGGCGGCACCGGCGCTGTTAGTTGTCGCGGGGCTGCTGATCTTTGTTCCGTTTCGAATTCGGCGTCTGATCACTTTTCTCGATCCGTGGGCGGATCCGCAGGGGAGCGGCTTCCAGGTGGTGCAGTCGCTCATTGCCGTGGGCTCCGGCGGGCCAAATGGTTTGGGATTCGCTCAGGGCAAGCAGAAGATGCTGTTTCTGCCTTTTGCTCACTCTGATTTCATCTACGCCGTTGTGGGTGAAGAATTGGGACTAGTAGGAGCGTTGGCTGTGATTGCAGTCTTTGCTCTCTTTCTCTGGCGTGGCATACGGACATCACTGCTGGCGCCAGACCGATTCGGGATGCTGCTGGCATTCGGCTTGGTAACGGCAATTGTTACGCAAGCGCTCTTCAATATCAGCGTGGTCCTGTCGCTGGTCCCGACAAAAGGTATTCCGCTGCCATTCATTTCGTACGGCGGATCATCTTTAATGCCCACGCTCGCGGCGGCGGGCATACTGCTCAATATTTCCCAGCAGGCCTCCGGTTCGTTCGACAGCGGAGGGCTGAGATCATTAATGACCCGCGCGGGCCGAGAACTGAAACAACCGCGGGTCGCCACCGGCAGGCGAATCGCTTCGTCGCGCTTCGGGTAAAGCACGATGCGCGCACTGATCGCCGCGGCGGGAACCGGCGGCCATATTTATCCGGGTATTGCCGTGGCGAAGGAGATTCTTCGCCGCGACCCGCGGTCAGAAATCAGATTTGTAGGCACGGCCCGAGGGCTCGAGACGAAACTGGTGCCGAAAGCGGGTTTTGAACTTTCGATCATTGACAGTGCCGGCTTGAAGAGTGTAGGCGCCGTCGCCCGGCTGCGTGGGCTAGGCATGCTCCCAGGCAGTTTTCTCTCGGCAAAACGGATCATCAGGGACTTTCGGCCCGACATTGTGATAGGCGCCGGCGGGTATGTCTCAGGGCCGGTGGTGTTGACAGCGGCACTCCTGAAGCTGCCCACGCTAGTCATGGAGTCAAACGCTTTACCCGGCTGGACCAATCGCACGCTGGCCCGGTTTGTTGATAAGGCAGCCGTCTCGTTTGAAAAGTCGCTCCTTTTTTTTCGCGGCAAGGGAGTGGTGACCGGCAACCCGGTAAGGCGCGAGTTCTTTGAGATAACGGCAAGAGAGCGACAAGCCGGCCGACTCTCAGTGTTGGTTTTCGGTGGATCGCAGGGGGCGCATGCAATCAACGAAGCGATGGTTGCAACTCTGCCGCACCTGGAGAGTTTGCGAAGCGCCTTGCGAATCACTCATCAAACCGGCGAAGCAGATTTTGAACCGGTACGTGCGGCGTATGAGGATGCCGGTTGGGCCGAGCAAGCGGATGTGAGGCGCTACATCGACGACATGGTGGTGTCTTTTGGCGACGCTGATCTTGTGATTTGTCGGGCCGGCGCGACAACCACAGCAGAACTCATTGCGGCGGGTAAAGCGGCCATCATGATTCCCTTTCCTTTGGCAGCCGACGACCACCAGCGGAAAAACGCGGAGGCACTCGAAGCGGAGGGAGCCTCCAAGATGATCCTGCAGCAGGACTTGAGTGGCGCCAGACTGGCCCAGGAGATAGAAGAACTTGTCCAATCTCCCGACGAGATCAGGAAGATGGAAGAAGCCAGTCGCAAACTGGCACGCGGCGACGCAGCGGCAGCCGCGGTTGATTTAATTGAGGAGTTGATTGAAAGCAAGAGGCGGATGGCAGTAGGCAGTGGGTAGTGGGCAGTGTGGGGACCGAAAACTATTGAGTGCTGCGAACCTATTACGATTGATTGATTGGAAGCCGGGGAGTGCCGCAGTCTGTCGCGGCTTGCATTAACCCCACTCCCCACTGCCAACTGATTTCTTATGTTTCGACAAATTCAGCACGTACATTTCGTGGGCATCGGCGGCATAGGTATGTCCGGGATTGCAGAGGTGCTGGTTAATCTCGGGTTCCGTGTGTCCGGATCCGATCAGAAGAGATCGAGCGTGACTGACCGCTTACAACAGATGGGCGTGGGCTTTGCCGAGGGCCACAGCGGGGAGAATATCGATGACGCGCAAGTCGTGGTGCGCTCCACGGCGGTGCGTGATGACAATCCTGAAATCATAGAGGCCCATCGTCGCTCCATACCGGTGATTCCCCGAGCGGAGATGCTCGCCGAATTAATGCGGCTGAAACCGCATTCGGTGGCCGTGGCCGGCTCGCATGGGAAAACCACGACCACGTCGATGGTCGCGACTGTGCTCGGACGTGCGGGACTTGACCCAACAATCGTTGTGGGCGGGGTCGTCGGTGCGTTTGGATCGAATGCACACCTGGGTAAAAGCGATCTGATGGTTG
Organism: Pyrinomonadaceae bacterium; assembly: GCA_013817595.1. GTDB lineage: Bacteria > Acidobacteriota > Blastocatellia > Pyrinomonadales > Pyrinomonadaceae > PSRF01. Next base: position 4,537 of record JACDCK010000001.1, read on the forward strand.
TTGAAGCCGATGAAAGCGACCGCTCGTTTCTCATGCTTACGCCGACAATTGCGGTGGTCACAAACATTGACCGCGAACACATGGACTACTACCACGACATGGACGACGTGCGCACCTGCTTTACCAGTTTCGTAAACAAAGTGCCTTTCTACGGAGCTTCGGTGCTTTGCCTCGACGATCCTAACGTACAAGCAATCATTCCTCACATCGAACGACGCAGGATGACCTACGGGTTGAGTGCCCAGGCCGATATCTCAGCCCATGGCATTCGTTACGATCAGAGTTTTGGATCGAATTTCACGGTTTGGCGAGGCGGCAATACTGTCGGCGAAATTAACCTGCGCGTGCCCGGTCTGCACAACGTTTACAACTCGTTGGCAGCCATAGCAGTGGGCTTCGAACTTGATGTTCCCTTCGAACAGATTGCCGAGGCGCTGGGCAGCTTCGGAGGCGCGGGAAGACGTTTTCAGTATAAGGGTGAGGTAAGAGGAGTGCTGGTCATTGATGACTACGGCCATCACCCAACCGAAATCAAAGCAACCTTGGCGGCAGCGAAGATTGGGTCCGGCGGACGGCGCATCGTCGTGCTTTTTCAACCACATCGCTACAGCCGTACCCACGATCTAATGGAAGAGTTTGCGCGCTCATTTAATAACGCTGATTCGTTGTTCATTACGGACATTTATCCGGCCAGCGAGAAACCAATCGAGGGTGTCACGGCGGAGGCACTGACGGAAGCGATCAAACGTTTCGGCCACAAGGACGCACGGCACATCGGCGCTCTCGAGAATGCGCCGGTAACTCTGCGAGATCACGTTCAACCCGGCGATCTCGTGCTTACACTCGGAGCGGGTACCGTAAGCCGTGTAAGCGAACAACTCCTGGAACTCTTACGCGAACGAGGTGACGCCAAGGCGGTTTGAATTTGATATCAGAACCAACGGACGAATCAGAGATCAGGCATCGGGAAGCAGCAATTGAGGAGATTGCCGCGCGGCTCGGAGTGCGCGCCGAACGAGGACGACGCTTCGCTGAATTGACCAGCCTGAGAGTAGGCGGATCTATCGATTGGGTCATCTCTCCACACACTGAAGCACAAGCAGCAGGAGTGGCTCACGGCCTGGACGAAGCAGGCATCGGCTGGCGGCCGCTCGGGTCGGGCAGCAATGTCCTTGCCGATGATGGCGAGCATCACTACGTAGTTTTGAGTTTGAAAGATTTGAAGGGCGAAGTGCAGTTTGGCGGTGAGCTGGTCCGGGTCAGCGCCGGCTATTCCTTACCGCGTCTATGCGTCGACGTTGCCCGGCAAGGCCTTTCAGGCATTGAGGGTCTGGGTGGAATTCCCGGAACCGTTGGCGGCGCTCTCTGGATGAATGCCGGAGCTTACGAACACGAGATCGGAAAAGTAACTGAGACTGTGAGAGTTGCTCGGGAAGGTCAGGTAGTTGAAATCCCGGGAAGCGCGGTCCAATGGAACTATCGTCACACTTCATTTGCAGAAGGAGAATTGCTGTTGGGTGCCACGTTGCGGCTGCAGCCCGACGATCCGGGAAAAATCCTGACACGCATGGAAGAAGCCAAGAGCCGGAGGATGGCAACCCAGCCGCATGGCGGCCGATCGGCTGGTTGCTTCTTCAAGAATCCGCCTGAGGGCACTGTGGGCACGGGCAAGATCATCGATGAGATGGGAATGAAGGGCGCGCGACGCGGAACGGCAGTGGTCTCTCCGGTTCATGCAAATTTTATTGTCACCGAGGGCGAGAATGCGCGGGCCGAAGATGCGCTGGCGCTTGCGGAAGAGATCCGAGGACGCGTTAAGCGCGAACAGGGAATTGAGCTGGAATATGAAGTGGAACTGTGGCGGGCAAATGAACCGCAGAAACAGGACCCCGACGCTGAGAGTAAGGAGCAGTAATTGTGAGAGAACAAGTGATCCCCCAGAAGGTTGGCAATCGCAGTGGAATGGCGGCGAAGCGGCGCGCGGGCGCAGTTGCACAGCGACCGCTGCGACGTGACCGCGACGGACTGGGCCACCGTATGCGCGCCATGCTTGGTTACGTTTCGTTCATTTTAAAGGTGACCCTCGCGATAGTTCTTGGCGGACTCATCTTTGCCGGGTATCGCGTTGCCTCTGCAGCCAGTTTCTTTCAGATTCGCAAAGTAGTGATACAGGGTGATTTCCGAGCGTCGGCTACAGATGTTCAGACGCTGGTAATGCGAGAAGTTGCCAAAACGGGAGTTTGGCGGGCCGACCTCGAGGAAATAAGCACCCGCCTCGAGCGCCTTCCGTGGATTCGCGTGGCGATGGTTTCTCGTGTGTTGCCCGACGGCATTCGTGTTCGTCTTGAAGAGCGCCAACCACGCGCGGTAGTGCGCACAGCCGCGGGCCGGTTTCTCTGGGTTGATGATGAAGCAGCGCTGCTAGGGGAGATGCTGCCAGCGGATCAGATGCCGGCATTTTTCCTGCGGGGTTGGAACGAAGAGCCAGGAGACACGGCACGCAAAGAGAACATGGAGCGCGTGAAGAGATTTTTGGAGCTGCAACGGGAATGGAGCGCGGCCGGACTGTCTGAGCGTGTGAGTGAAGTGAACGTCATCGACATTCGCGATGTGAGAGCACAACTCGGGGGCGACGACTCACGGATTGAGGTGCGACTTGGTTCCCAGGATTTTGGTAAACGGTTGAAGGACGCACTCAGTGTCTTGGACGCACACCGCCAAACACCTCGCGGCCAGTTCATAAGTTACGTAGATCTAACTCAAGGCAGGCGAGCGATAGTTGGGTTCATGTCTGGCGCCCACGCCATCAGCGATAGCGCTGACTCTGCAAGCAGCCCTTCGGAGAGCGCAACCAGGACCGGCGATACGGCCGCCAGGCCCGAGCGCAACAACCAGAGGGCCGCGGCTAATCCGGCCCGGCAGAACAACCCGGAAAAGAAACGCGAAGCTAAGCCTAGTCGCGATGGAACGAATGGCCGAGAGCGACCAAGGCGAGCCCGACCTACCCAATGATTGCTGAACGGGTTTCATTCAAGGAGCCTAAGGTAGATGGCTAAGCGCACCCAAACCACGATCGGCCTGGACATCGGAACGAGCAGGGTCACATGTATCGCCGGTGAACCTGGTGAGGGCGGGTTGCTGGATATCGTGGGCATCGGAGAGGCCGAGGCGCGCGGACTTCGCAAGGGTGTGATTGTTAATCCTGATGCGGCGGTGGACGCGATCAAGAAGGCTGTCGAAGAAGCTGAAAGGATGAGTGGTATTGAAGCCGAAGAGGTAATCATAAATCTCGCCGGCTCCCACATTCTCGGTTTTAATGGTCAGGCGATTGTGGCGGTTTCCGGGCGCGACCGAGAAATCACCCATGAAGACGTACGCCGCGCGATCGACTCCGCCTGTGCCATTCAACTTCCGGCCGGCCGCGAGATAGTTGACCGCTTGCCCCAAGAGTTCATCGTTGACGATCAGGATGGAATTAACGACCCCGTGGGAATGATTGGGGCCAGGCTGGCCGTCAAGGTCCACATTGTTACCAGTCCAGTGACCGCGCGGCAAAATGCCATCAATGCCGTTAACCGAGCAGGTTTGGTGGTCGCTGATATGGTGTTGGAGCAGCTCGCGGCGGCCGAAGCTTCTCTTACTGATGACGACAAGGAGTTTGGAGCGGCACTTGTGGACGTTGGTGCGGAAACGACCGGGTTGGTGATCTATCAGCGTGGGGCAGTCCAACACACCGCAGTGTTCTCGTTGGGCGGTTCCCATTTCACGAACGACATCGCCTTCGGACTGCGCACTCCGATTCCCGAGGCGGAGAAGATCAAACACACCGTGGGATGTGCTTGCAGCACGTCGCTGAGTGAGATGGAGCGGAGCGAGCTGGTCGAGGTTCCCTCGGTCGGCGGACGCGCTCCGCGTCAGCTTTCACGTCAGATTCTTTGCGATATTCTCCAACCGCGTGCGGAAGAAGTTCTGATGCACGTTGCCGATGAGATTAAGGATTCCGGTTGGGAACGTCAGCTCTCAAGTGGTGTGGTGTTGACCGGTGGCGGAGCATTGTTGAGCGGCATGACAGAGATTGCCGAACAGGTTTTTGATGCTCCCGTACGTTTGGGTTTCCCGGAAAGAGATCGCTTCGGCGGTTTGGTTGAAGATGTGCAGAGTCCCGCGTGGGCTGCTGCCGCTGGATTGTCGCTGGTAGCGTTCCGCGCCCAAGCTACAGAGATGCGCGCGGGCCTCAGCCGCAGAGGCTCCACTGGCAAGTTGACACATTTCGTCTCAAGATTTCGAAATCGTTTCAGTAGTATTTTTTGACAAGTTGTTGTATGCTCTCGCCCCGGCTGCACAAGATATTGTCCGCAAGATATCGATGCCCATGGCGCGACCTACACAATATAGAAGAAAAGGCCCTTGGAAGCCTTCCCGCTTTGGGAGAGAGGAAATAACTATGGCACCGGACGCTCGTAAACCCGGAACAGGCATTAATATTTTCATCGATGATGATCCCCCCATCACTGGTGCGCGGATAAAGGTTATCGGAATCGGTGGCGGCGGAGGTAATGCCGTTAACCGCATGATCGAAGCTGGCATCGAAGGAATCGAGTTTCTCGTTGCCAATACTGACTTGCAAGCGCTCAAACGCTCGCGCGCTCCGATCAAAATCCAGCTGGGCAGCCGCCTTACCAAGGGTCTGGGAGCGGGAGCCGACCCGGGTGTTGGCCGCGAAGCTGCCCTGGAAGACACAGATAAGATCATTGAGGTGCTCGAAGGCGCCGACATGGTTTTTGTGACTACCGGGCTCGGTGGCGGCACGGGCACTGGGGGCGCTCCGATTATTGCCTCGCTGGCTACTGAATTGAATTGCCTCACTGTTGCCGTGGTAACCAAACCATTTCATTTTGAAGGTCGCCGCAGAATGCAGCAGGCTGAACACGGGCTGCGCGAGTTGCGCGAATGCGTTGATACGGTCATCACCATCCCCAACGAACGGTTGCTGCACACGGTCGAGAAGGGAGCTTCTCTACCGGACTCGTTCAGAATTGCTGACGATGTCTTGCGCCAGGCAGTGCAAGGCATCAGCGATCTGATTACGGTTCCAGGCTTAATCAATCTCGATTTTGCAGACGTCAAATCTATCATGTCGGGCATGGGCATGGCTTTGATGGGCGCAGGCCGCGCCACGGGCGAAAACCGCGCCATCGAAGCGACCCAGCAAGCCATCTCGTCGCCGCTGCTTGAGGAAGCATCGATTCAAGGCGCGAAGGGCGTGCTCATCAATATCACCGGCGGGCTGGATCTCACGCTCTACGAGGTTAACGCGGCATCTTCCATCATTCGAGAGGCTGCGGACGAAGACGCCAACATCATCTTCGGCGCGGTGATCGATGAGAACATGCGCGATGAGATGAAGATCACGGTGATTGCGACTGGGTTTGACAGAGAATCAGTTGGGGTTGCGTCCGCAGGATCTGCCGCGATGCTGCCGGCCAACGCGCCCCGCTACACTCAGCGACCCACGGATGATTTGCCCCGTCCGATGATGAGTCATGCACGCGCAGACGATCTCGACGTCCCGACCTTCATACGAAAAAAAGCCGACTAATTAAAGGCGCTGAACCATACTTCGAAGAAAGAAAGGCCTGCAGGTGGCCTCCCTCGTTTAAGTCTTGGTTGGTAGTGTCTTAATTTGAGAGTTCTCGGCGGTACCACTCAACTACGGAACCGAGGAGCGGTAGCGACCGGGTCTGGATGGCTATTCCTTGGCCCTGAATGGAACTCGAACCGAAGCCCTTTGAGATCGCGGTAAAACCGCGTTCTGCTGTTTCCCTACCTGAGTCAAATCGCAACAAGACCCGGTCGCTCTGTATAAGTCGCCTTATCAATAGAAGCCCTCACATTCATACTAACACACTACTTTCTCGTTTTCTGCTTTGCTTTTTCTTTTATGGTTGTGTAGCATGGCGGCATTCCTTGCAGGACTTTCCATCATGGGTAAGTTTTCCCTCTCCTTAGAGTGGCCGCAACCTGCGAGAGTATTGATTGTCGATCCGAGTCAGCTCATCCCTTCCACTAATGTGCCTGGCGCGATCGGTTTAAACCCCGTCTTATGATCTTTGGAGGAAAATCAGGTGAATCGTAAACTTATCAGAACCACACTCGCGGAGGTAAAAGGAAAAGCACGCGAGACTCCGCAGCCTAGAGAGCGGACGAATGGAAGCCCCCACCGCGGTCCGAGTGGCGATGGTGGAAGGGAAGCGTCGCAGCGTGCCGCCCAGCAGGCTGCGGTTCAAGTACGTAAGCGGGTCCCCCCCCCGCTCGAGACCAACGCGGAAATCTTCTACTACAAGAAGCAAATCGACGCGCACACTCTCATGGTCATTGTCCTACTCGACGGTGAAGAGATTGAAGGCACAATTGAGTGGTATGATCGAGGTGCATTAAAGGTGAACCGCCAGTCGGCACCCAACCTTCTTGTCCTGAAGCGGAACGTCAAATACATGTACAAGGCCGACGAACGCGAAGAGCCAGCGGCGGAATAAGGAAGTTGAACTTACCGGTTTGACCCCTACTCATCTTTCGTCCTCAGCCTCTACGCGCGTCGTCTCAACAAATGAGACAGTTCGCCAATAGCTCATCCCACCTCGGCTATCGACCGAGGCGATCATTGCCACGCATCGGCATCACAATGGGTGATCCTGCCGGGATTGGTCCAGAGGTTGTTCTGAAGGCCGTTGCCGAGGAAGAGATCAGCCGCGTTTGTGCTCCTGTAATTATTGGTGACGCGCAGTTGCTGGCCCATACAGCCCGGACACTCGACTTGCAGTGTGGCTACGACATCGTCCGTCAGGGAGAACCACTGCCGGAAAACCTCGCGGAGCCCGTCATTTTTCATCTTGATAATATCGGTGGATTCGTAGAACCGGGCATCGAATCGGGAGCGGCTGGGAAAGCTGCCGCGGGTTACATAGAAGCCGCCGTCGCGCTTTGTGCGGCGGGTAGTGTTGACGCGATCGCGACGGCCCCAATCAACAAGCGGGCGTTGTTCCTGGGAGGGTATAGCTTTCCTGGTCACACTGAGTTTCTCGCCCATCTCACGGGGAGCGAAGATTCGGCGATGGCCTTCGTGGCCGCGAGTCTCCGAATCGTGTTGTTGTCCACTCATGTTCCGCTGGCGGAAGCAATCGGACTGGTGGAGCGTGGCCGCATTATCCGAACCATCAATCTTGCACATCGTGAACTCCGACGATGGGGTATTGAACGCCCGCGACTGGCGGTAGCGGCATTGAACCCGCACGGCGCGGAAGGAGGCCTGTTTGGCATGGAGGAGGCTTCGGAGATTGTTCCCGCTATCGAGGCATGCTACGGAGTTGATGACGTCAATGTGCGCGGACCCTTTCCTGCGGACACGGTTTTTTTACGCGCTTCGCGGGGCGAATTCGACGCGGTTATCGCCTGTTATCACGATCAAGCCATGATTCCAGTAAAATGTCTTTCTTTTGGAGAGGCTGTGAACGTTACTCTGGGATTGCCATTTATTCGCACCTCCGTCGATCATGGGACGGCATTCGACATAGCCGGCAAAGGTCTGGCTGAACATTCAAGTATGGTTGCTGCAATTAAGCTGGCGGCCGAGTTATCAACTCGCGCGGGCGAGAGTAGCCGCGCCGTGGAAGTCTAACCCAGATCATGATGTAAATGCTTATCGGCGAAATCGGCGACTGACTTTTCGGCAGTCGCAAAGTTCAAATGCGCTTTGTTGTTTTCCTACGCCTGGGTCTGCTATTAATCCTCGCCATACTCACCGTTGAGGTGAGAGCGGACCTGAGCGCCAAGCAAGCCCGAAAACTCATCACCCGCATGGCAGGCGTTGAGCTTCCGATTAGTGCCGTTAGGGTGAAAAGAATCTCTTCAACCAGCAACTCTTCTGCTGAAGCCACAGCAGAGATCCATACTATCTTCCGGCTTGCAACAAATACGCAGGGGCTCTGGCGAGTAGCAGAGCTGCGCGTTGGCCAGGACAGGTGGGAAGAGCTTGTATCCGTGGCCGCCAGCCAGACTGAGATGTTATTCAGCGCGTGTGATGGTCCACACCTGCGCAGCGGAGGTCCTGCGACTGAACTCAGCACGAAACGCGCGCGCTGTCTGATTGCCGCTGCTTTAGGTGTGCAACTTCCGTCCGATGCCGTTCGAATCAAGACCGTATCTCCGCTCGAATTGCCGTTAGCCTCACGACCCTCAGCAGTTGTTGAGTCCTTAATTACCGCAGAGCTCCGTTTTGCGCGGGACAAGGGCGGCTGGGTGGTCGCGGCGCTGCGTACCGGCAATCGCGACTGGATCAGTCCCGAGGCCCTGGTCGCGGCCGCAAATGAGACCAAAAGGAAGCAGGCACGTGCGGAAATGGACGCGATGGTCCGGGCCCTGGTCGGGTTTCAAACCGAGCGCCAATCCTATGTTGCTTCAGACTCACACGCAGTTCTCATCGATCATCTCAGCCCCCGTTTCCTTTCTCGTGTGATCCGCCTTGACCCCTGGCACGAGCCCTACCGATACCGCGGAGAGCGCAGTAACTTCACTTTGCGTTCTCTGGGTGCCGATCGCAAAGAAAACACGGTCGATGATATTGTAGTTTCTAGCCCTCTGACCATCGACGGCCAAAGGCCTTGAAAACAAAACCAAAACACTTGACTGCGCTTCCCGTGGGTGTTAGGTTTCAAACTGGTCTCGCTTCCAGGGCCGCGACGCAACATAGCAACATGCCTTGCGCCAACTGTGAAACCGCTCCTGACGCCACCAGTGGGCGCTGACTTTAGCTAAGGAATTTGCCTTTGTTAGCTGGGCGCAAACTACTACTTGCCGACGATTCAATCACAATCCAGAAAGTTGTAGCACTCACGTTTGCCGACGAAGGCGTCGAGGTCGTGACTGTGAGTGACGGCCATGAAGCGATTGAACAACTCCAAGGAATTACGCCCGACATCGTGCTTGCGGACGTCTTCATGCCGGAAGTCAACGGTTATGAAGTTTGTAGGTACATCAAACAAAATGCGAAGCTAAAACATATTCCTGTCATGCTGCTGGTAGGCTCTTTTGAGCCGTTCGACGAAGCGGAGGCGCGCAGAGTTGGCGCGGACGATATCTTGACCAAGCCCTTTCAATCCATTCGACGCTTGATAGACAAGGTTGGCGGACTAGTAGGTAGTAAGCCGGCTGATGAAGCGTCAACTGCGGAATTACCTCCCGTTCGAGAAGAAGATGCCGAGCCTGAGAAGCTGAGCACCGAGGAGCTGGAGATCACCACCGCCGACACCCAGCCGTTGCCGGTAGCAGAGAAGCATCCAGACTACCCCGCGTATCAGCCAGCGGCGGCGGTGCAGCAATCAGACTACCGCTCCTATGAGCCGGTTGTGGAAACACAGCTTCCCCAGGATGTGAAACGAGAGAACTTCCGAGAAAGTCAAATTATTGATAGTCGCAGTACTGAATTGCGAAATGAGAGCACACAGGATGCGAGCGATGTGTTGTTAGACCTGGGTGACATCGGCCGGAGTCCTACGGCCGCTTCCGACGACTTTGTTTTGGATCTAGATTTTGATGAGCCCCAGTCGGCCCCGGCTCTCGGGGCCGCGGCTGTATCCGGAAGTCATTCCTTCGTTGAGCCTCAGCTGTCACGGCCGAGTGATGCAGCTAGGGAAGTGGCCCAGACCGAGCCGGCGCTTTCAACTGCAGGGGAGACGTCGGAGCTTGTATATCGTCAGCATGGACTACCGTCGACTAGTGGGAAATCCGCTCCGGCGACGGATCAGAAGTTTGTCGACACTCAGGAATGGAAGCGCGAAAGCCCGGGTTCAACGTCGGATGACTTGAAGTCTAAAGCAAAGGCTGGCAGCGGCGAACGAGTGACGGATGAACCGGGCGAAGTTGCAACCATCGCCAGACCGATCGGCCCGGTGAGTCTTGAGCAGGTGTCGCCGGAAGTGATCGACGCAATAGCACGCCGTGCAGTGGAACAACTCTCGGCCCGGGTCGTGCAGGAGATAGCCTGGGAAGTGGTCCCGCAGCTCGCGCAACTCCTGATCAAGCGTAAGCTGGAAGAGAACCAGTAGCAGCCCAAGTAGCGGACCGAAGAACGACTAGACGATTGAGCAGGCGTTGGCGGCAACGGCCTGCTTGATTTGTTTCTGGCTGTCGTCAGTGGCCGATTGTATTCGTCGCCGGGTGAAATAACCCTGTGATTCCCTTACAATGACTTGTCAGATCAAGAACTCGTTAACGATCTAAGTGGATTTCTGACTACTCGACGGACTACTTCAACTGACAATGGATATCCCTAAACAATACGACCCCAGGGAAGCTGAGCAACATCACTATGCGCGATGGGAGCAGGAAGGCTACTTTGCTCCCGAGATCAATTGCGACCCCCAGGCAACAGTCTTCTCTATTGTGATTCCTCCGCCCAATGTTACTGGTTCGCTGCACATGGGCCATGCACTCCAACACACGATGATGGACGTGCTCACCCGCTACAAGCGAATGTGTGGGTTCCGCACGTTGTGGCTTCCCGGAATGGATCATGCCGGCATCTCGACCCAGTTGATGGTCTCCCGCGAATTGAAAAAGGAAGGTGTGTCGCGTCACGATCTCGGACGCGCAAAATTTGTTGAGCGCGTCTGGAAATGGAAGAGCGAGTCGGGGGGACAAATCACGAAGCAGATGCGGCGCGAAGGCGCGTCGGTCGATTGGTCGCGCGAGAAGTTTACGATGGATGAGGATTTGTCGCGCGCTGTTCGGGAAGTGTTTGTGAGTCTTTACGAAGAAGGATTGATTTATCGAGGGAATCGCATTGTGAACTGGTGTCCCAACGACCAGACCGTGCTTTCCGATCTCGAAGTGCAAAAGGATCCACAACCGGGAAAGCTCTACTATCTCCGTTACCCTGCAAAAAACGGCAAAGGCGGCGTCACCGTAGCGACCACTCGGCCGGAAACAATGCTTGGGGATACGGCTGTGGCGGTAAACCCGAATGACGAACGCTATCGCAACCTCATTGGCGCGACACTGTTGCTCCCGCTCACTGGCCGCGAAATTCCGGTAGTCGCGGACGAGTTTGTCGATCCTCAATTTGGAACAGGCGCGGTTAAGGTTACGCCTGCCCACGATCCCAACGACTACGAGATGGGCTTGCGACACAGTCTCGCGCAAGTCGTGGTTATCGACCCGCAGGCAAGGATGACAGAAGCCGCCGGCTCAGACTTCGCAGGACTGGATCGATACAAGGCTCGGCAGAAGGTGGTTGCGGAATTTGAGGAGTTGGGATTGCTCGAGAAGGTGGATGATTACGAGTTCTCGATCTCCAAGTGCGAACGATGTAAAACCGTGATTGAGCCTTTGATATCGCTGCAGTGGTTTTGTCGGATGGATAAGCTGCGCGACCTGGCGCTCGACTTGATGGTCAGGGAGAAGAAGCCTCACTTTGTTCCCGAACTGCCTTACGAGAAAGTTTATACCGACTGGCTGGAGAATCTGCGCGACTGGACTATCTCGCGCCAACTGTGGTGGGGACACCAAATTCCCGCGTGGTACACGAAAGACGGAAAGCTCGTGGTCGCTTGTTCATATGAAGAAGCCTGTGCTAGAGCCGGAACCGATGAGTTAACCCAGGACCAGGATGTGCTGGACACGTGGTTTTCTTCCGCGCTCTGGCCTTTCTCGACACTGGGCTGGCCTGAAGAAACTGAGGACCTGAAAACTTTTTATCCCACCTCGGTGCTGGTTACAGCCCGCGACATCATATTTCTGTGGGTCTCGCGGATGGTGATGATGGGAATGAAGTTCATGGGCCAGCGTCCATTCGACGACGTGTTCGTCACGGGGACCATTCTCGACAAAGACGGCCAGCGCATGTCAAAGACGAAGATGAATGGTGTTGACCCGCTCGAGGTTTTCGATAATTACGGGGTAGACGCCACCCGCATCATGCTGGCTTCCGTGGGCAGCACTGACACTCGCTGGAACGAGAAGCAGGTAGAGTCCTATCGCAACTTTGCCAACAAGATCTGGAATGCAGCACGATTCTGCCTGATGAATTCAGAGGGAGCAGCTGTTGAGCCAGAGAGTCTGCGGGCCGGAGGACAAGAGCTGGCTCTGCACGATCGTTGGATACTATCTCGCTTGAACAAGACCACGGGCGATATGCATGAGGCGCTTTCCGGTTATCAGTTCCACGAGGCGGTGCGAACGCTGTATCACTTTTTCTGGAACGACTTCTGCGACTGGTACATTGAACTGACCAAAACGGAGGTCACGGCTGAGGAGGCTACGACGCGACGGACTGAAGCTCGAACGCGCCTCTTGACCGTCCTTGAGCAGGCGTTGCGGCTACTGCATCCCTTCATGCCGTACATTACCGAGGAGTTGTGGCAACGTTTGCCTGGTGCCGATGCAAAGCTGCTTAACAAGACTTACGCAGGCGCTTCGCCGACAATCATGCTCACCGCTTATCCGCTGAGCGCGACCGAGTTGATCGACGAGGAGGCCGAATGGGAGATGCAAGCGGTAATCGAGCTGATTTCGAGAGTACGTAATATCCGTTCGGAAATGAATATCAAGCCGGGTGAACGCGTCCCGATCCTGATTAGCTCTCCCGATGAGAAGTTAAGGAGAGTGTTTTCCGCGAGCGTCGACCAGATCTCCAGATTGGCGCGGGCGTCCGACGTTTCGATCAACGATCAACTGAATGCACCGCGAGCCTCTGCCCGGGCTGTACTGGTGGGCGGTGCGGAAGTAGCTATTCCACTCGAAGGTCTTATTGATTTTGAACAAGAGCGCCAGCGACTGCGGAAGGAGCAGGACAAACTCCAGGCGGAGGCAAGCAAGCTTGAGGCACAGCTGGGTAATGCAAACTTCGTCGAACGAGCGCCGGAAGAGAAAGTTAAGGAAGTGCGGGCTCGCATCACTGATATTTTGCAACGTTCGACGCAACTCAAACAGACAATCGAGAACCTGCAATGAACTGGCTAGACGAAGGCGCGCTCTATTCTCAGATTTCCGTCTTCCTGCGCGAAAACCTTGGCCGAGGCGACCTCACGAGCCAGGCGATAGTGGCGCGTAACACGCGCGCCCGCGGTCGCTTCGTCGCGCGGGAAAAAATGATTGTCGCGGGACTGGAGGCGGCCGAGGAAGTTTTCATTTCCCTGGACTCCCAGCCTCAGCTCGAAGCCTTCGTCGCCGATGGCGAGGAAATCGAAGCGGGCAAGGTGATTGCGCGCATGGTCGGGTTCGCCGACGTGCTGCTTGCGGGTGAGCACGTTGCTTTGAACCTGCTGCAGCGACTCTCCGCCGTGGCCACTCTGACTAATCAGTTTGTCCGCGCAGTTGAGGGCACCGGCGCCGCCATCGTCGATTCCCTTGACACCACGCCGGGGATGCGAATGCTGGAGAGGTATGCCGTGCTTCTCGGTGGCGGGCGTTGCAGTTGCCTGGGCCTGGATGACGGTGTGCTAATCACGTCTAACCACCTCGCGATTGCGGGCGGGGTGGCTGATGCTGTTAGAAACGCCAAAGAGAAACTTGGTCATCTCCACAAGATCAAAGTTCAAATTTCGAGCGAGATCGATCTGCAAGAGGCAATTAGCAATGGGGCCGACATTCTCTTGCTTGAAGGCCTGCCCGCCGAAGAAGTAGCGCGCCTGGGGGCTGTGGCAAGGAACCTCTCATCGTTAGTGAGCATTGAGTGTTCCGGCAACATCACGCTGCTAAATGTGCGTGCTTATGCTGAGGCTGGCGCAAACACGATCAGCATCAGCGCGCTCACGAACTCAGCGCGGGCGATGAAGGTGACTTTTCAGATCCAGCCATTTTGATGCTGAGGATTCTGGGAAATTAGCGATGGGTGGAGGGTAGGCGAGGCGGCCGGGAGCATCAGTTTAAGGAACTGGAAGGCTGCCCTGACGTGTCAACTGCGCATCTTCTCGAGCTTGAACCCATCGCCTCAGAGGGCGTATCTTAGGCCGTGATAGGGACACTGAGGAGTTCTGATGCAAAGTCAATTTATTCGTAAGACCACGTTTCTCGTTGCTGTTTTAGTGGCTATCAGCTTTTGTTTGATTGATGCCGAGGCCCAGACGCGCAAAAAGCGGCGCCCGCGTCGCGCCGTCCGACCGGTTATCACCAATCCGGTAATAACTGCCGCCGAAGAGCAAAAAGTGCCTGAGAATCGCGACAAAATCATCAGTACCGCGGACGAAACCCCGGACGCGGGGGCCGACGAAACGACTCAAACCTCCGAGACCAAGCCAAAGAAAGGTAAGACCGCGGCAAAACCGGCAGCCGATGCCGAGGATATACAGCAGACGATCAATAGCCTCTCCAATCAAGTTAACAGGCTAAACGACAAACTAAGTCAGATGCAGGAAACGGACCATGCTTTGATGGACATGGAGCGGCTTTCTCGGGCCGAACAGCGTGCGGAGACTCTGAGATCGCAGCAAGTCGACGTTGAGAGTAAGCTGGCCGATTTGCAGTCGAAATTGGAGGAGACCGAGTATCAACTAAAACCGGAGAATATTGAGCGAGGGATGGCGACCTTTGGCTCCACGCGTCCCGAAGAAGCGCGAGAGGCGCGGCGGCGGAAACTTGAGAGCGATAGATCTCGACTCCTGGCACAAATGAAAATTCTGGAAACCAGCCGGGTACGGCTGGAATCCGCAGTGGCAACGGCGGATGCGGAAGTAGACCTGCTGCGCCGTCGTTTAGAGTTGCGACGAGCGCAGGAAAGCACCTCGCTAGAGCCAACCGAATCACGCCCCGCGAACAATCGACGAAAGCCGGAGTAGTTAGCGACCACATTCAAGCAAGCCAGTCCACAAGGACGGCTCAAGGTCGGCTAACTTGCAGGTTAGGAAGGGTGGCTTGCCCCCGCTCGAGCGCCAGCGGCGCGACTGGTTGAGTAAAGGGCAGTGACTCATGGGAACGATTGCACAACGCGACCTTTACCGAATGATTTGTGACTCGAACGAGCGCGGCGAGCGCGTGGTGGTTGCGACCGTGGCTAACACTCGGGGTTCAACTCCGCAGCAGCGCGGCGCCAAGATGCTTTTTCTAGAAAGTGGCGACGTTGCCGGAACGGTTGGTGGCGGCTGCATCGAAGCAGAGGTCTGGTCGGAAGCGCGAGAGGCCATGCGATCTGGCAAATCAGCCCTTCACCATTTTTCGCTTACCGCCGAAGAGGCCAGCGAAGAAGGAATGGTCTGCGGGGGAACGATGGATATCTTTATTGATGTGATCGGTGATAACAGTAATCAATAGAGGGATGGATCTTGTCAGTACCACCCCGCGGTAGCGGGTTGGGTAAGCGACGCGCCATTGCCGGACGGATGGACCCCACCCGCTACCGCGAGGTGGTACTGACCACATTTTCTCAAGGTTTGACTATGCCCGAGTCCTTCATCGAAAACTACAAGGCCAAGCATCAGCACCCGATGAATAAACTCTGCCACAGCGTCGGGATTCCAATGATTGTGATTTCGCTGCCGCTATTCTTCTTCAATTGGCGCTGGGCATCTACACTATTCGTCGTAGGCTGGATTCTCCAATTTCTTGGCCATGCGATCCAGGGCAATCAACCGGCGTTTTTCAAGAACCCTGTCTACCTGCTGGTTGGGCCATTGTGGCTTCTTCGCCGTGCTGCCGCGGCTGTTGGCCTCGCAAAGACACCTGCTAAGTAGCCCTCTTTCTAACCATCCGAATGCCGGAGCCAAACGAACAGCCAACCGCGCTTCTCCTCGACGCGATTGAGCTCGTAATGAACGAAGGCTCGATCGCAGCGCTCGCTACGCTAACCAGTGCTCCAAAAAATGTCGGCACCAAGATACTTGTTCCAGAATCGGGCCCGGCAGTCGGCAGCTTCGGCGATGTAGCCCTCGATAAAGCGGCAGCGCAACGGGCGACTAAGTTCCTGGCAGCCCGAGACCAAGCCCATCTATTTCAAATCAGGGACTTTGCTCCCGAGCTGACCGAGTGGGCCGAGTCGAGTATCTTGTTCGAGCGCCTACAGCCAGAACCGCGCCTGGTGATTTGCGGCGCCGGCCACGTTGGCGCCGCACTCGCTCGCCTGGCAAGTCTTACCGGTTACAAAGCCACGTTGATTGATGACCGTGCCGACTTTGTCGTGCGCGATCGTTTTCCAGACGACCGTATTGAGTTGATAGCGGCCGAGAATTGGAATGATGCAGTGCGTCAGGCGATTGGGAACGGCCGTGGAGTCTCAGTAGCCGTAGTGACCCGCGGCCACAATGAGGACGAGGAGTGCCTGCGGGCCGTGATCACTACTGACGCGGATTACGTGGGACTAATCGGGAGTAAGCGGCGAACGAATATAGTCCTCCATCGGTTGCGCGAAGTGGGTGCTGAGTTAGAGAAGTTGCGAAAGGTGCACGCTCCGGTCGGTCTGGACATCGGCGCGGTCACGCCTGAAGAAGTGGCGCTGGCGATTCTGGCCGAGATGGTGGCTGAAAGGCGCGGCGGCACAGGTGGTTCGCTCTCCTCATGGCGCCGAGAATCCGGTTGGGAAAAGCGAAACAAATGAGGCACTCCCGACCGTACCTTTGTGGCGTTGAAGCTTCTCGATTCGCATGGTAAGAACAATGTGACATGTCTGAAAACGCCGTGCAGGCAGAGATCGTTTCACCACCAGTTCGTCCGCGCAGCGGTATGTTCCGCGCGCTCTCGCATCGCAACTATCGCCGGTTCTGGGTTGGGGCCTTTCTTTCCAATGTGGGCACGTGGATGCAGGCCGTCGCTCAGGGATGGCTCGTGCTACAACTCACGAATTCTGCATTTTGGCTGGGCCTTGACGGCTTCATGGCCACAGCGCCCGGGTTCTTCCTTACTCTTGCCGGCGGGGTATTCGCGGATATTGCCGATCGCCGCCGGCTTCTCCTTTATACGCAGGTTGTTGCCGGCCTGACCGCTTTCGCTTTAGCGATACTAGTTGGGACAAACTCGGTAAACGTCTGGATGATTCTCGGGTTCTCCTTCATAACCGGATGTTGCATGGCTCTCGCCGGCCCTTCCTACCAGGCAATGACCTTCGACCTGGTCGGTCGCGAAGATCTGGCCAATGCGGTGGCGCTCAACTCTTCGCAGTTTCAACTTTCGCGGGTCATCGGGCCAGTGTTTGCCGGTTTGGGATTCAAGTTATTCGGCTTGGCGGGATGTTTCTATGCTAACGGACTCTCGTTCATCGCAGTAGTGATCGCTCTCAACCTGGTCCACTTCGACAAAAGCGAGAACTCTACTCACTCCGTCAAAGACCGCCGCGCGCTGTGGAGCGATTTGATCGAGGGCTTCCGCTATGTACGCAATCGCCCGCGCGTGTTTTCGCTGCTCTCGATCTCAGCAGTAACCAGCCTGTTCGGTGCTCCTTACCTAACTCTGGTGCCAATCTTCGCTCGCGACATTTTCGAACTTGAGGAGTCCGGGCTCGCCTGGATGATGGGTATAGCGGGAGCGGGGGCTTTTTTCGCCGCGCTACTGCTGGCTTACCTGGGTGACTTTCAGCGGAAAGGCTGGTCGGTGTTAGGTGGTGCATTCTCTTTCGGGGTTTGTTTGATCTGTTTTGCACTCTCGACCAACCTCGCAATCTCGCTAGTCTTTCTCTTCGGGGTGGGATTTTCGATCGTAACCTCGGTGGCCGTCGCTAACACGCTGCTGCAAAAACTTGTGACCGATCAGATGCGCGGTCGGGTCATGAGCATGTTCATTCTCTCATTCGTCGGTACGATGCCAATCGGCAATCTGATCGCCGGAGTCGTTTCCCATCGATTTGGCGCGCCTGTCACTTTGGCGGCGGGCGGCCTGGCAATCATCCTGTATGTAACGATAGTGGCCATCTCTAACGAGCGGCTGCGGGAACTATACTGACGCAAGAAAGCTCGTCTAATACGTTCTACTTACGTAAGGCAGCGGTTTACCGCTATAGCTTCTTTGAGTTGAGGACAAGATGCGAACCAGAACATTAGCGCTTTGCAGCCTGCTATTCCTTTTTGTGACCGCCTTCACGGCCAACGGTCAAGGCGTAATTGTGCCGGGGCCTTGCGAGCGCTGCCCTCAACCACCCCGTCCTGTCCCACCAGTTACTATGCCCCGCACGCTGCCGATTAAATCCATCAAAATTGATACCAAGATTCTCTCGCAAGTGGCGACCACCCATCTCGAACAGGTCTTCCGCAACGACACGGATGCGACGCTCGAAGGCACTTACTTGTTCCCGATTCCTGAGTCGGCTTCCATCGTCGAGTTTGCTATCTGGGACGGCGACCGGCGCCTTGTGGGTGAGGTTCGGTCTCGCGAAGAGGCTCGACGTATCTATGATGAGATTGTCAGACGACAACGAGATCCCGGGCTGCTGGAATACGCCGGCAAAGACCTTTTTCAAGCCAGCATCTTTCCAATCCCGCCTCATTCAGACAAGAAGCTTGAACTTACCTACACTCAAGTCCTGAAAGCTGAATCTGGAACAATAGCTTATCACTATCCCCTTGGGAGCGGTCGCCAGACGACTCAGATTGGCTCCGTCTCTGGACGCATCGAGCTGGAAAGCAAAGAACCACTGCGCAATATCTATTCGCCCACGCACGCAGTCGAGGTCAAGCGCGATGGAGAGCGCCGTTCAGTTGTTTCGTTCCAATCCCAGGCCGGCAAGGAGCCGCAGGATTTCCAACTCTTCTACACGCTCTCGGACGAAGACTTTGGCGTAACGCTGCTGACTCATCGTGACGCAGGCAGAGATGGTTACTTCCTGTTAATGATTTCGCCGAAAGACGATTGGTCGGAACAGGAATACGCAGCTAAGGACATTGTCTTTGTGCTGGACACGTCTGGCTCGATGGCTGACGCCGGGAAGATGGAAAAAGCCCGGGCGGCTTTGCTTTACGGAATCAGAATTCTCCGTCCTCAGGACCGTTTCAACGTAGTCTCGTTCGCCGGTGAAGAACGGCTGATGGAAACGAGGATGATTCCAGCCGATGAACAGGGACGCAAGCGCGGTGAGGGTTTTGCGCAGTCGCTAAGGCCTGTCGGCGGTACGAATATCAATCAAGCACTACTCGTCGGAATGCGGCAGTTTGAAGCGAATAATCGCCCCAGAATTTTAATCTTCATGACTGATGGGTTGCCGACTGTTGGCGAGACGAACCCCACTCGAATCGTCGACAACGCGCGTTCAGCGCGGATACCGGGTCTGCGTCTTTTCACTTTCGGCGTTGGTTATGACGTCAACACGGCTTTACTCGACAAACTTGCGGCTGAAAACGGCGGTGTTGCCGATTACGTCGAGCCGCAAGAAGATCTCGAAGTCAAAGTCTCAAACTTCTTCGCCAAGGTGAATTATCCGGTGCTTACTGATCTTCGGCTCGACATGTCCGGAGTTCAAACGGATCTTGTTTACCCTCGCGAGCTTCCCGATCTTTTTCGAGGTTCGCAGATTACGCTTATC
Organism: Pyrinomonadaceae bacterium; assembly: GCA_013817595.1. GTDB lineage: Bacteria > Acidobacteriota > Blastocatellia > Pyrinomonadales > Pyrinomonadaceae > PSRF01. The sequence continues at coordinate 24,026 of JACDCK010000001.1, forward strand.
GGCCGTTACAGCAATGCCATCGACATGGATTTTGTGCGGTTGCAGTTGAGCGGAAAGTCGGGCGGTGCAAACAGAAACCACCTCTACAACAATCTCCGTTTCCCCCTGCGAGCAGAATCGAATGACTTTCTGCCGCGTCTATGGGCCACACGCCGAGTTGGCTGGTTAATGGAGCAGGTTCGCACGAACGGTGAGCAAAGGGAACTCCGAGACGAGATTGTGGATTTGGGAACCCGCTACGGCATCGTTACGCCATACACTTCATATCTTGCACTTGAACCCAATGTACAGGTTCAGGACACTACGCGGACTTCAGCCACCGGCATCACCCTCGGGGGAGGACGGAGACCTGCGAATGTACCTCCACCGCCGGCCGTGAAAGCCGCTGACGCGCGGGCCACGACCGGCCTTGCCGGCGTGCAGCAAAGCAAGCGCTCGCGTGAACAGCAGGAAGCCGAGCGTTTCGATCGAGACTCTCTCTCGTCCGCAGTTAGGACGGTAGGGGGTAAGACATTCTATCTGCGTGAAGGCGTTTGGACTGACGCGGAGTTTAAGCCCGAAGCCCGTTTGCCGGAGACTACGATGAAATTCAGTAGCGACGACTACTTTGCGTTGCTGAAACAGAAGCCACGCCTCGCAGACTTTTTCGCCCTGGGTGAGCGCATAGTCGTGGTCTTCGAAGGAAAGGTTTACCGCATCACGGCGGCAGGTCAATAGAACGCTCCTGCCGTACGATCAACTATTGGGCTATGCATTCATAAAACTCGAATGCGTGGCCCAATTTGTATTACGAGCCGGAACTAATGTACAAAGTCAGAATATCAAATCAGCGAGCCGCCGACCGGACTAGAGGCATTGACTAGTCCTGGGCGCGGCTATCTGGCAGCGGGCTCTTGATCGCACCTGGGTGGAATGAGAATGACACTTCAAAATAAGCATGGCCTGACACAATGCTCAATAGCTTTCCTCGTTCTGCTAGCTACTGCGTTTGCTACGCTCGCACAGCACGGTTGGATCGCGACCAAAATCTCGTCTGCGTCCGGGGATCTGAATACGGTATTTTTTCTGGATAGCAAAAGAGGCTGGGTAGGTGGCGACAACGGTTTTCTTGGTCGTACTGATGATGGCGGGCGCACGTGGGTCCAGCAGAGCGTGGGAACTACTGACGCAATTAACGATATCTATTTCCGCGATAAGGATGACGGATTTCTGATCGCCGGCAACACGATATTCGTAACCCGTGACAATGGAACGCGGTGGAGCGAGTCGCGTCGTTTTCTTCCGAGCGAGTTCGATGGGGCTACTGTAGAACTTTACAGCGTTCGCTTTTCCAGCAAGAAGAAGGGCTGGGTAGTGGGTTCAGTAAGCAAGCTAGATCGAGTAATCGACAGCATTCTTGTTTATACCAATAACGAAGGGGAAACGTGGCAACGTCAGCGCGCGCCCACCCGTTCGGAGTTAATCCACATTGATTTCGACAACGACCGCCGCGGCTGGATTGTGGGGGCTGAGGGAACGATCATCAACACGGTCGATGGTGGTCACACCTGGAACCGGCAGACGTCAGGAACCACTGCGACGCTCTTCCACACGGAATTTCGCAACGATAAGAGAGGCTGGGCTGTGGGCGAGCGGGGCACCATTTTGAGGACAACCGACGGTGGCATCACCTGGACGCCGGTGACCGCGGGAATACGTTCCACGTTGCTCAGCGTCGAGTTTGTGAGTGACGATGAAGGGTGGGCTGTGGGACGTGCCGGCACAATTCTGCGCAGCGACGATGCCGGAGTGTCCTGGAACCAGCAGGAATCCACTATTAAGAACAACCTGTTTGCACTCCACTTTGATAAGAAAATCGGCTGGGCTGTGGGCGGTAATGGAATGACTCTACGGTATGAAAGGTGAGTGCAGGAGCTAAACAGCTGTCAAAACTCAGCCCCGTTAAGGAACACCTTTAAGCGCAGGCAACGTCGTAGCTCACTACAGAAACCGCAAGCGGAGCGACCGGATCCCAAACTCAACGGGTGTCATTGCGGTTTTACTGTGCGCTGAGTGCTTGGTCCGGTCGCTACCGCTTGATGGCGCGGTTCTGTATTGGATCCTAGCGAGCAACGTTTCCCGCTCGGACTCATCTAATCTTCGAGGTTATCAGGATGGCCGCAAAATATAGCGACCACCATAACACTCGGTTCCTCCTGTGATTTCGCCCGGCATGCGCAATGTGCCGGGCGGTTTTTTGTCTTGATCTCTGAAAAAAGTGTTGGTGAAACCCCGCTTGCGATCGCGCGGCAGCCGTTGGCTAGGATGTTTTGGTGCCAGTGAATGGCAACTCAGGTGAATCTTGCAGGCTGATGCTTCCGTCCATCTGCGTTCCGCCAACCTCACCGGCAATCTTAGCTTCCAACGCTTTACCGCCCATTTCAAACGATAATGTAGCCGCGAATGAATCGCCGACGAGTGCCGCTGAAACTATATTCGCATCACCCATCTCGGATGCAATGCTCCCGCCCAGTCCGGCTTCTGTTTGCCAGACTTTGAGAGTCGCGGGAATGTTTTGTCCAAACGGCGTTTGAATGTCTATCGTCCAGTCACCTACGATGAGTGCCATATCGCTTTCGCCCCTGGGGTCTGAGGGCGCAGAAGGTTTTTCCTTGCGCTTGCCAGCTGTATTGTAGAGTTCAATCGCATCGGTATAGGGCTTTACCTGCTCTAGAACTTCGGCACCATCCCCAACAATGACAATCGCAGCCTCGTCAGGCCTCACATACGTCGCCGCCACTGCTTGAATTTCTTCAATAGTCACCGCATGAATTTGTTGCCGGTAAGTCTCCAGATAATCGTCAGGCAAGCCGAACATTTTTATCTGTACCAACTGGTCGATCAGACCTTCCTGAGTTTCCAGGCGAAGAGGAAAGACTCCGGTTAGATACGACTTAGCGTCTATAACCTCTTTCTCCGACACCGGCTCGGTGCGGATTCTATCCAACTCGTAGAAAAACTCCTTCAGAGAATCGCCGGTAACAGGTGTTCGAACCTCAGCGCTGGCGCGAACAGTTCCCGCTGTGCGGCGCGCATCAAGGCTTGAATAAGCGCCGTAGGTGTAGCCCTTCTCCTCGCGCAGGTTCATGAACAGCCGCGAGGAAGCATTAGCTCCCAAAACTGTGTGCATGAGCAACATCGGAAAATAATCCGGACTAGTGCGCGTTATTCCGGTATTGGCAATCACGATATTTGACTGAGCGGAACCTGGCCGGTCCACGAGATACGCCGAGCGAGACGCGCGGGATGGAGGGGCAGGGAAATCATCCTTTGGAAGTTCCCCAGGCTGCCAGTCCCCAAACAAACTCTCGATCCTTTTGAGGAGAACATCAGATCGAACGTCACCTGCTATGACGAACACAGCATTGTTAGGCAAGAACTTAGACCGGTGAAACTTGACGATTCTTTCTCGCGTGGTTGCGTGGAGCGATTCCAGGGTAGGGGCAATTACAGAGTAGGGATGTTCGCCAAAAACTACCCGCGAGACCATCTCAGTCGCCAGAAAGGATGGCTGGGCTCTCTGCTGTCTGAGACTCTCCTTCGTGTTTTGCTTGATCAGTTCGACCTCGTTCTCAGGAAAAGAAGGATTGCAAGTTACATCCGTAATCAGGTCGAGGATGTTGTCACTAAAGGTTGCCAGCGATGAGGCGCCGACGGTGGTGTAATCGGAGTTTGCTCCGGAGCTCAACGTGGCTCCCATTCTTCCGACTTCGTCGGCAATTTGCCGGCTCGTCAAGGATTCCGTGCCCTCCGTTAAGAGTCCCGTCAACAGGTCAGTCAACCCGGGCAGTTCGGGAGGATCATGTGCATCGCCTGCTCGGAACGCCAGACGGTAACTGACCAGCGGCAACCGGGAGTCTTCAACTATGACGACGGTCAGACCGTTCGACAGCGTAGTCTCCGACGCTCGCGGAATGTGGATCGGTCGGGAAGGCAGGGGCGCGGGCGCCTGGTGGCGAAAGGATTCCTCTGGAGTCATTTTTACGGATGCAAGGGTCCTGAGCCGATATCAGTCTGTTTAGTTGTGTCTGCGGGTTGCTGTGCCGGAACAGGAACCTGGGCGGTTTCCCCCAGGGCCGCCCCCGGCGCTGCAACTGGAGTTGGTTGTGGAGGAGGTATTTGCGGTGCGGGCGCCGTGTGCTGTTTCGCGTCTCCTGAGGGCAGAGGCGATGCGGCCGCGGGCATCTCTGCTTCCTCATCCACGAGCGCGGGGGGGATGATATCGAGCACCACTCGATACTCGACATCGAGAAAGCGACTGACTGCGCCCTTGATGTCCTCAGCAGTGATTCGTAAATACTGATCGAGCTCGGAATCGATTAGGTAAGGATCACCGTCATAGAGCGCATACTCGGCGATGCGTTGCGCGCGATACATCGTTGATTGCCTGCCACGAACAGCGTCATTGCACAATGAGTTTAGCAGCTTTTCCATCTCCCCCTCGGATGGGCCCCACGTTCCCAGGCGCTTTATCTCATCAAAGATCTCCTGGCGGATGACGACTACCTCTTCCCCAGGTTTTGGCAGAGCGAAAATGTACCAGGCCGATGGCCCGCGTCGCTCATCTACGCCCCCCTGAATTGAAACCACCGACTCATCACCCTTAACCAACTTCTGGTAGAGCCTCGAGCTATCTCCTTCGAAGAGCAGTTCGGCAGCAAGTGTAAGCGCGTAGTAGTCTGGTGTCCTGCGAGCGGGAATCTTCCAACCCAGGACGAACGCAGGGGCCGGTGCAAGCTTGTCGTAGTAGGTTTCCTGAGTTCGTGCGACTTCACCAGATTCGCTCACATCAATTGGAGGCGGATCGGGCTGGCCGGGAATCTCCTCGAAGTACTTCTCCACCAAAGCGCGAGCTTCTTGTTCATCGAAATCACCGACAATGCTCAGCACGGCATTATTCGGGGCGTAGAAAACTCGGAAAAACTCTCGGACGTCGTCGATTGTAGCAGCGTCCAGATCCTCCATCGAGCCGATGGTCGAATGTGCGTTGGCCGGATTCTTGAAGATCAGCTCATTGATGCGCAGAAAGGCATTGATGTAAGGCTGATTATCGTAACGTAATCTTTTCTCTTCCTGGACTGCATTGCGCTGGTTGTCCAGGTTCTCCTGTGTCACTTTCAATGAGCGCATGCGATCGCTCTCGAGCCACAGCGCCAGCGGAAGATAATTGGCAGGGAGCGTTTCAAAGTAGTTTGTGCGCTCGGTGGACGTTGTGCCATTCATTGTTCCGCCCGCATTAAAGATGTGCTGAAAGTGGGCAGCCTTGGGAACATTCTCCGATCCTTGAAACATCATGTGTTCGAAAAGATGGGCGAACCCGGTACGGCCCTCTTTCTCGTTGCGCGAGCCTACATCATAATAAACGGCGACGGAGACTACAGGAACAGACTGATCCTTGCTCAGTATGACGCGAAGACCATTTGGTAGCATGAATTGCCGAATTGTTGTTGGTGGGAGCTGAAAAGTTTCTGCCACGTTTTGTCTCGATTCGCCTAATTTTTATTTGGGCGTGCTCTCCCCCTGGGTGGGAAAACAGTTCTGTGTTGAACTTAAGGGGAGCGCCGTAAAGGTCCGGATTAGGTCGGCTTTTCGTTAATCATGCTGCGCAATTCTGCACGCAGGCGTTCAATCTCAGCAAGCTTCTGTTCCACGCGGCCAAATAGTGCAGCCTGGGTCCGGATACCTTCGTCGATCAGGAAACCAGCGGCTTCAGCGCGGTTGCGAAAAACGCCGGCCTGAACTAATTGCTCGAGTTTGTCCTGGGCTTCGGGGGAGATCTTAACGGCAACTACGTAATCGTCCTTTGCGGACATAGCTCGCTCAATCGTTCGACTGATGTCGCGCCCGATTGCACTCAGCGATTCAGGGATACGGGAGGCGATGTCGCGTACCGATGAAACAGTTCGTGCCGGGTCCTCGGAATCACCATGCGGCTCGTCTCCGCGAAGCATTAAATCATCAACCTTTTCGGACTCACGGTGCTCTTCTCTCTGGTATGGGCTGCTCATATCTGAAGCTCCTTAAGAATGATCCACTAGATCGACTTGATTTGATACTTACGTTGACTACCGTTAGTAAGTTCATTCTACGGAGGCATCCGAAGGCCCGTCAAGGTACGCTCATACAAAAGCAGATAAACTTCCAAATTCGTGGGAATGGACATTCACCCGTTTAGCACTTTTCTATATCCTGGGCGAGGGCGGAAGCCTGCTCTGGAAGAACCAACTGCGGCGTGCACAACCTTGCCCACTTAGACGGCATCCTTTAGTATTGCAGTCCGACTGGTGAACTAAGTTTGGTAGACTATACTAGCTAACATTGATTCAGAGGTACTGGTGTTGAAAACGATTTTCTCACGGGCCACAATTGCCCTCTTCCTCTTCACACTCATAATTCCCGGTCTTGTTTTTTCGCAACAGAAGCCGCAGACCCAGCCTCCGGTGGGTCGCGCAGCTGGAAAGCCGCCTGCGGGGGCCCCGGCGCCGGGCAGACGTGGCACCCGCGTAGACGCTAGTAGTGCCGTTCCACTGATCGAAAGAGATTTCGACGAAGCGCTGGAGCTTATCCGGGAAAACCACATCGACGGGAAGAAGCTCGATTACAACTCGGTTTTTAAGTCATCAATTATCGGGATGCTGCGCTCGCTAGATCCGCACTCGAATTATTACGATAGGGAAGAGTTTGATGAGCTAAAAACCGATCAGCGCTCTGAATATTTCGGGATCGGCGCATCGATTCAAAACTATACCATCGGCAACGATACCGACACCTTTATCGCGGCCACTTTCGACAAGGCGCCGGCAAACCGGGCCGGCCTGCGATTTGGCGATCGAATTCTCGAAGTTGATGGCGTCAAGATGGCGGGCAAGCGCTCCATCGACGTGCGCGACAAGATTCGTGGTCCCCGCGGTTCGGTCGTAAAGATTACTGTTGAGCGTGCTGCCGATAAGCGCGTGCAGACCGCCGAGATTACGCGCGATGCAGTACCTCAACCATCCATTCCCGATGCTTACATGATCAAACCCGGTGTCGGATACGTTGATATGACTCGAGGGTTTAATTACACGACAACCGATGAGCTTCAGGAAGCTATTGAAGGCCTTCGCTCAAGAGGTATGAACTCGCTGGTGCTCGATCTGCGAAACAACCCGGGCGGGTTTCTGGATCAGGCAATCCACGTCGCGGAAGTGTTTTTGCCCAGCGGTCAGATGATACTGACGCAAAAAGGACGAAACGGTCTCAGAGACAACACCTACGAATCCAGAAATAGCTCACCGGATCAGACGCCGTTAGTCATCCTGATTAATGAGAATACTGCATCGGCTTCGGAGATCGTGGCCGGTGCAATGCAAGATCACGATCGAGCACTGATAGTGGGAAAAACCAGCTTTGGGAAAGGCTTGGTTCAAAGCATCATTCCGCTGGAGTACGGCGCGGGTTTAACTCTTACTTCTGCTAAGTACTTTACTCCTTCGGGTCGATTGATTCAGCGGGATTACTCTAACGGTGGCTTCTACGATTATTACACGCATGGCGGTTCGATTCGCCTGGATCGTCAGGACGCGCCTGAAAAGCCGGCTGGTCCGGAGACGAAGACGGACAGCGGACGTGCGGTCTACGGCGGAGGCGGTATTTCGCCTGACGAGAGTGTAAGCCCAAGAACAATCACCCCGGTGCAACGTCGTCTGGTGAATCCAGTCTTTGCTTTTACCAGGGAGTTAGTTAACGGCCGGGTCCGTGATTTCGAAGCTTACACAGTTCAGCAGGCAATCGATTTCAGTCACGACCTCCAGCCTTCGGATTTTCCGATGACCGACCTGCTCTTCAAGGCCTTTAAAGAGTTTGTGGCCAAAGATCCGTCACTGAGGGCGTCGGCCCCTCTGTTGGACTCAAACCGGTCGTTCATCGAGTTGCAACTGCGATTCAACATCGTGACTGCCGCCTATGGGCGAGTTGTAGCTGATCGGGTCTTCATAGCCATCGACGACCTGCAAGTCGCCCGCGCCATAGATGTCTTGCCGCGGGCCCGTGATTTAGCTATGTCCGCGATGCGTCGGCGTGCCCAGCCATAATCCAACTAACCGAAGAATTCAACTTCAGTTGCATAAAGCTGAACCGGGGCTGTAAAAGTCCTGGTTCACTCTTTTCGAGTCCTTAAATTATAGAATGCGTTTCAGCCATAGCACGAAGTCTTGTGTCTAAAACTAAAGTGTGTTATGTTTCAGGCCCATGAAACGACCTACGAATAGGACGCTCGTGAACACGGAAGAGCTCGGTCGGGCTGTTCGTCGCAAGCGAGACCAGTTAAGCGCAAGTTTGCGAGATGTCGCTAACGCCACGGGCGTCTCGGCTTCGACCCTGTCTCGTATTGAGAACGGCACTGGCAAACCTGACGCTGACAACATCGCAAGACTTACCACCTGGCTCGACGTGCCCATGGAGCGAATTCTCGGCAGCCGGTCTGAAGGCGAAGAGGCCCAGGCAGTAGTTTACTTCCCACGCGAATCAACGCCGGAAATCGTCGAAGCCCATCTTAGAGCGGATCGCAACCTTACTTCGGAAACTGCTTCCGCACTATCTGAGCTCTTTCGCGTGGCCTACGCCCAGTTCAGCCGAACGGAGCCGGAAAGAACTGCACGTAAGCGCCGCTGAATTCAGCTTCTCAGTAATAACATCAGAATCAGGCTATACTGCTCGCGTGGTCCACTCCGATTTACCTCCAGGCGAAAAGTGGCGAAAGTTTGAGTTGAAAGCTATGGGCCTGCGTGATTTTGCTCGTCTTCGTCGCGATGCCCCTCTAAATCCCTTCGACCTCGCACGCTTTGCCAATCTCTTCGTGGTTGATATTGAGCGAATCAAGGGTCTCAGCAGCCAGAGCCGGGAACTCCTGCTTGGTTCGGCATCAGGGGAATGGTCTGGCGGAGCCTGCTCGAGACCTCTGCCCGATGGCCGAAGAATCGTAGTACTCAACCCGAATCACGGGCCTGCCCGAACTAACGCAACCTTGATGGAGGAGATTTGCCACGTCTTTCTAGGACACAAACCTAACCGACTGGCCGTAATTGCTGATGAGAAGCGCGGCCAGATCCTGGCCCGCGACTACCGGAAGCTGGATGAAGAAGCTGCTTATGGGATTGGCGCAGCTGCTCTGGTACCTTTTGCAGCTCTGCGACGAGCGGTTCTGGAAGGCAAATCAGCAGCGGACGTAGCCCGGCATTTCCGAGTTAGCCGTGATCTGATTGAATATCGCCTGAAAGTTACTCATCTCTGGAGCACCTACAAATCGGCTCAACTTGAACAAAGCGTTCCGCGTGCGTAAAGTAGCAATGTTCCCGGCTTCATGCCGGAGGCTCAACCCCTTATAATCACTTCTTGAAGTTCTAGTGTCATTTTCTCAACCGAAAAACCTATTCTCGAGTATGCATGAACAGTTAAAAGAGGCGCCTGCGCAAGGTCTGACCACGACCGATAAACTGCGCATGCTTCTCGACATCACCAAAAAGATCAGCCGCTCGCTCGATCTGCAAGAAGTTCTCAATCTTGTTATGGGGACGCTCGATTCTCTGATCCCCTACGATGCGGCAGGCATTTTTGTCCTGAGGTGCGTGGATCAGGCGGCTGTGGCCCGCGGTGAGGAACCCTGCGTGTTCGAGGCCGAAGCAGTTAGGGGATATGACATAGACGAACTTTCGGGACTCCACCTGAAACTTGGCGAGGGGATTATCGGCCATGTGGCGCTGACGACAGAGCCAATCATCTCGCCCGACGTTCGCAACGATCCTCTCTATATTAACGCCCGAGAAGAAACTCGCTCGGAAATGGTAGCCCCGATCATCTCAAATGATGAAGTGATCGGTGTTTTCGACCTTGAGAGCGATGAACTAAATGCCTACTCAGACGACGATCTTGAAGTGCTCATGATGCTGGCATCACAGGTCGCGATCATCATCGAAAAGGTGATGCTGCACGAGCAGTTAATTGAAAAGAAGCGACTCGAAGGGCAGCTTGAAGTTGCCAGGCAAGTTCAGTTGGAGTTGTTGCCGCCAAATGATCCGCAGTTGGAAGGGTTTGACATCAGCGCCTACAACGTCCCGACCGAGGAAGTTTCCGGTGACTATTACGACTGGGTGCCAATCTATGACGACCAGATATCTTTAGTTATCGCTGACGTCGCAGGAAAAGGAGTGGCGGCAGCCCTGTTGATGGCCTTCCTGCGCGCAAGCCTGCGTGCAGCCACACATATCGGCTACGCCCCTCATATCTCCATGGCCAAAGTGAACTACCTGCTGTGGGAATCAATTGAGCGCAACCAGTACGTGACGGCATTCTATGGGATTCTTGACGCTACGAATCGGACGCTGTCCTACACGAATGCGGGCCATAATCCGCCACTGTTGCTCGACGCAAAGGGTAATGCACAGTTCATGGAGCGGGGCGGAGTGCCTCTCGGAATCTTCAGGGACACCCGTTATCACGAGTACTACTTGACGATTGAGCCGAATGAATTGCTCGTGCTGTACACCGATGGAGTGACTGAAGCAATGAGTCCGAGCGGAGAGGAATTTGGGCGCGACCGACTTGCTAGCTCGGTCAGGGCAGCCAGGCGCTTGCGCGCGAAAGATTTGATAATGGCCGTTCAGAAGGACGTACTCGACTGGACGGACGGCCTGGGCGCGACCGATGACATTACTTTCTTCGTAGTCAAGGCGTTAACCTAAATCGAAAACGGGAGACAAGAAAGCGCATCTTGTCTCACGATTCGAACAGCTCTTTGTAATTCTAGTGCGTTTTTAGCGAGCAGTGGGCATGATCGCCACCCGGTGCCAGGGGAGCTCGGTAATCCCCAAAATGAAATTCAGATTCGGCCTCAGAAAAAGCATATACATCAAAGCCGAAAGCATCGAGATAGTCCGCCAAATCATCGGGCGAAAGGAGATAAATGGCGGGAGCGTAACCCGCTTCAGCACGAATTTCCAGCAGGCGCTCGATCACTTCAAGTGGTGCAAAGCATCGAACAGGGTCTCTGTGAGTTGCCATGTTTCAGCGCCTCCCTTTCTTTGTTTTTGGGATGGCCTCCGCGAAGCGTCAGTCCCCCAACAACCACTTTGATGTACGCGGCCACCTTCGCGTTTGTTCGCGCCAGACGTTTCTTTTCGGTCACGGACGCTTATAACTCTGACGTCGCGAATAATGGAAAAGTTGCTTAGAAATGAGCTCTCTACCAAACATTCCGTGTCCTGAGCCGAGTGGCCTCCCACCTCCCAACTTCATCGACGTGCTGCGCTTAATGCTGCGCGTTTCAGACAAAGTAAACAATCTGATCTTCTCGCCAGGACGCCCACCTCAGATTGAATTGACCGGGAAACTTCAGCCGGTGCGAATTCCCGGATTGGAAAAACTTTTCGTTCCGTAAAAGCCTGGGTCTATGTTCTTAGCTCAACTAGCGCTGCTCTTCAGAGTTTTCTTGCTGGGCCTCGTTTCGTGCCTGCCGTTTTTGGAAGCCGGGTCGAGTAGAGCCGTAGTGCGGGGCAGCCCGCGTGGGGTGCTAGAGGACGGAGTGCGCATTGACGTGCCCGCTGCTGCCCGAGTTCGGATCGAGAATGAGTTTGGACCGGTAGCTGCGGAAGTCTGGAAGGAAAAGTACGTTTCTGTATCGGCCTCTATTGAAGGAACTGGGGCCAAATTTACACGGTCACCCATCGTCATAGAGAACAGAGCAAAGCTGCTCGTAATCTCTGTCATTCGCACACCGGTTGACCCTCGGGCGGCCATTGCGCTCACAGTAACACTTCCTGAGGGTTCCCACACCGAGATTGTCACCGGGGCTGGTTCAATCTCGATGCGAGGAGTACCGGCGTCGGCTAATCTAAAGTCGGTTTCGGGTGACATACGCGCAGAGCTTTCACATCCTCTCAACGTGGATATCAGCGCCAGGACAACGAATGGAACTATCAGGTCGGAGCTAGGGGCTCCCTTAAGTGGTGGTGGTCAACTATTACAGACACGCTTAGGTACTGGCGATTATGTTCTCAGGATCGCCACGGAGAGAGAGATCACACTCGCTTTAGACAGCAAGGTGAATGATGGTATGGCCAAGGTCTCCGGTCCACCCAGGCTATTGGGTTCTGAAAACATTTCGAAAGGAGCTGGAACACCTGCGAACCCGACGGACTCTGAAGAAATAAGCGACGGGGACATCATTCGCGTTGACTCGCAACTTGCCACTCTAAATCTCAGTGTCATAGATCGAAATACCAACCGCGGGGTCCTGGGCTTGACGCAGTCAGACTTCCGGCTATTTGAGGACGGAATCGAACAGCGCTTAATCCAGTTTGAATCGGCGTCTGCCCCCTTTGATCTGATTCTACTAATTGATGTCTCGGGTTCGACCCGTGATGTTGTGAAATTGATTCGCGCGGCGGCACTGCGTTTCGTGGACGCAGCGCGACCGTCAGATCGCATCGGAATCATTTCGTTTGCCGGTCATCCGACGGTCATTTCACCAGTCACCTTAGACCGGGAAGTCTTGCGTCAAAGGGTAAATGCAATTGACACAGCAACAGGAGATACAAAGGCCTACGATGCCATAGACTTTTCACTTACCCAGCTCCTAAAGAACACGGCGGGGTCCCCACGCGGGCAGCCCGCGTGGAGTGCTAGGAAGAACACGCGTCGAACAGCAATTGTCATGATGAGTGATGGACTTGACGGAAGTATCCCGGGAGTGCAGGGCGATGGTTCAATGCTTCCCTACGGCGAGATGCTTAGTCGGGTTCGCGAGTTTGATGGCGTGCTGTACACCTTGTGGCTCAATACAGAATATGAAGCGCTGAATCCTCTTGATACGCAGCCTGAAGCGTTCGACATGGGATATGAACGGATGAAAGAAATGGCTGAAGCCGGCGGCGGAGTGTTCTACCAGGTGGAGAGCCTACAGGATCTCGCAGGGGCTTACGAACGCGTGGTGGCCGACCTGGGTACGGTTTACAGTCTGGCATATCGGCCCACCAACAAGACTCGGGACGGCAAGTGGCGCGCAGTCCGAGTAACGCTAAACCTACCCTCGGCGGTCGCGCGCGGAAAACATGGCTATTATGCAAACTGATAGCCCTCTCACCGACGCGAAACTGCTTAGCGTGCTGCTCGCAAGCGTGCTGCTCGCCATTTTTGTCTCATACCCGAAGACCTGCATTGCTCAAACCGGGGAACCCACAGAAACGATCCGAGTCGATTCGGATCTTGTCGACCTTAGAGTCAGCGTGATTAGACTGAACCCCGACAATCCCGTTTCCGCTTTGCAGCAAAAGGATTTCCTGGTGCTCGAGGACGGAAAGCCGCAGGAGATCGTATTTTTTGCCGGCGAAGATGCACCCTTTGATCTAGTCTTATTGCTGGACCTGTCAGGTTCAAGTTCAGACAAGATTAAGTTGATTCGCAGCTCGGCCAAGCGATTTGTCGAATCTACGCGTCCCATGGACCGCGTTGCGATCGTCACATTCACTGACATTCCTGAAATCGTTTCTCCCTTAACCTGGGATCGAGGACTCCTCAAAGATGCAATTGAGGACATCCAAAAACCGCTGGGTGGCACGAACTTTTGGGATTCGTTGCTTTACACAATGACAATGGTCATTTCCTCTCAGAAGTCCCCGCGCCGAAGCGCGATCGTGGTTATGACCGACGGGGTTGATAATGCGTTGCCGGATGTTTATGGTGAAGGGTCGCGCAGGACATTCGCCGAGTTGCTGGACAGGGTAGGCCGCTCAGATACGATCGTTTTCCCTATTTATCTGGACACGGAAGCCCAAGCGGTAAAACGGAGTCGATTGCCCAGAGAGGCCTATACTCTGGCTCGCAGTCAGCTTGCACAGCTAGCCGTTTCCTCAGGTACGAAGATGTACCGTGCAGACAAGCTGAAAGATCTCGATTTAGTTTATGGTCATGTCATTAGAGATCTGTCGATGGTTTACAGCGTTGGCTACAAGCCCAGCAATACGCTGCGCGATGGGAAATGGCGCTCAGTGGGAGTCCAGCTGATCGGTCGGCAGGATCTTACCGCAACCACGAAACGTGGTTATTTCGCCAAGGCAGAACCTTAACCGAGCGAGAGCTTGTAAATGGCGCCCAGAGGACTATAATGCGAATGCGGTCAACCCCCACGATACACAGTCTAGCTGCGGTAAAAGGAGAACCTTCCATGAGAAAAGCCTCCACTTCGTTACACCTCCTGGTTGCAACGCTATTGGTGTGCGCGGGTTTCGTTACGGCTGAGGCGCAGAGGGAGCGGTTTGTCGTTTCCGCGAAGGCTGGGGGCATCAATGCCGTAAGTGGACAAACTGGAGTTCAACCGCAGGGGAGCACTGCATGGGAACAGCTCACCATCAAGGACAACCTTGAAGCCGGAGATATGGTTAAGACCGGGAGAGATGGCAGAGTCGAGATGCTGCTGAATCCTGGCGCGTACCTGCGTGTAGGCGAGAATTCAGAGTTCGAGCTGACTAATAACTCGCTAGAAAATCTGGAAGTGCGCTTGATCAAAGGGACGGCTATCGTGGAGGCCACCGGCACCGAGAATACCGAATTGATGATCAATATCACGACGCCCCATACGAAAATGGCGATTGTCCGGCGAGGCCTTTACCGCGTTAACGTTGTTCCCGGCGACGCCACCGAACTAATCGTTAGGAAGGGTCGGGTGTTGCTCTCTGATTCGCAAATCAAGGTTAAAGGCGGGCGAAAATTGATTTTCAGCGGACATACCTTCTCGATGGCAAAGCTGGAAAAGGCTGATAAAGAGAAAGACGCCATAGAAAACTGGAGCAAAGAGCGCGCAGAAACTGTGGCGAAGGCAAACCGCCGAATATCATTCCGCGATTTGAATATGGCGCTGGCCAGCTTTAGCGATCGTTGGTCTCGTGGTTTTTCAAGCGGTTCTTCCGGGGTCTGGATATTCAATCCAAGATTTCAATGCTACACGTTCCTGCCCTATTACTTTGGCTGGGGCTCTTGGGGGTCACCATACGGCGGCTCATACTCTAACGCCTTTTACGGCTACGGCTCGGGTTATGGCGGACGGACGGTGACTGCATATCCAGGGTCCTCAGGAGGGTCAACGCCTCCACCGTCGAATGGCGGGAATTCGCCGGGGTACACTCCTACGCAGCCTCCGAACGTCTCACCGCGGCCGACGCGCGAACCGGATGCTGGAATGCACGAACCACGGCAGCGTCCAGTGGGCCCCCGCAGCCGCATAGATACCGGGCCGGTTCCACCGCGATAGGCAACTGGTTAATTATACTTTCCTACCCCTGGGGGCTCGGTAAGATACCGAGCTCCTCGTTTACCATCGTCTTTATCTCGGAATGCTTTAATCCGGCCAGGGCGAGCTGCGTCAGGGCAGTGCGCAATTGGACGCGTAACTGCTCTTCAGTACTCCCGCTAACTACCCTGGAAGTCACGATGGCGCCCGAGCCGTGCCTGACCTTGATGAAACCTTCATTCTGAAGCTGCCGGTAAGCAAAGGCGATCGTATTCAGGTTAACACCCAGATCCGCGGCTACCTGCCGTACAGGTGGCAGAGAAGACCCCTCCTCAAGTTCCCGCCGAGCAATCAGCCCTTTGATTTCGTCGACTACTTGCCGGTAAATCGGCCGCCGGTCCCGCTGGTCAATCGTAATATACATTAAGCAACCCAGTGTCTAGTGCATCTATACATTAGACAATCAGAACATGTCCAGTAATGTTTGGCGTGCTCTAGGAAATGCGCAGGGAGCCGTGCTGTTCTCGCGGGTGCAGCGACCCGGATTTACGTCGTTCTGTTAGGCAAGATTTCAAGCTGCACCGCCAACCTTGGTCTGATACAGCGCCAATCAACGATGCGGGCTCCTTCCGTTGGGCTTGGTGCTTTACCCAGTTGTTCCGGGGGGTCAAGCTTTTCAATGAGGAGCGCTGGCCAGTTTTTTGGCAATCTCTTGGTACCTCTGGTAGAGAATTATGATCACGGTTGACCAAACCTTTGTCTGTATTCACCAGAGCTAATGAAGGCCTTGACCATTTCCGCTGCAACGAAGTTGCCGTTGAACTGATTCAGTTTATTCAACCAGAAATCATACCCGACAAAGCTCGTGTCCGGCGCGTCGTTTGGATTGCGGCGTAGGTAGCCAAAGTATTGCATCAGCACGAATGCTTTGTTGAACTCGTTGCGCGCCAGGTCAGCGTCCTCGGCCACCGACCTCAAGACCTGCGCCCGCGTCTTCGCGCCGGAGGTCAGTTCGCTCACGAGTTGATCGCGTTCGGCTGATCGCGTTCGGCCTGCGACAGCGCCCCGCCCGCGTTGGTGTTCAACGCGTCCACGAACTGTTCCGACGTCATCCCCTGCGGGAAGGCGGTGGTGAAGCGGGAGCGCGCCACGAACTCGCTGGCGAAGGCGTTCTTGTTGTTCTCCAACTGTTGCTCCCAGCCAGGCGCGCCGACCACGACGCCCTGCCCGACGCGCTGAGTGTCAGGCAGGAATTCTTGCCGCGTCAGTGGCACGGGCGTGCCGGGCATGTCGCCGTGGGCGGCCTTGTACATCCGGTAGACGAGGTAGCCCGTTTGCTGGAACTCGATGGAGAGGAAGAAAGCGGCGCTGACGTTGATTCTTTTAATCTCGACGCACTGCGGGTCAAAGCCGCATGAGGTAATCTCGTCTGCCCAGAATTGGAGTCCCGCGGCGTCCGGCTCGCGGCTGAGGAAGTCGAGATAGTTTTGGCGCACGAAGAATCGCGCATCGTCAATCGAGTTGCCGCTGTTTTCCGCTGTAACTTTCCGTATGCGGTTGTTAAGGCTGTCGGCGATGTAGATGTTTCCAGCCGCGTCCACCGCCACGCCCCAGGGAAAATTTAGTTGAGCGCTGGTTGCTGGACCACCATCGCCGGAATATCCCCCTACGAAGTAATACCCTTCGATCGGGTCGAAGACCGGATCGCCTGATTCCAGGTTACCCACCGCATCTGCCGCCACACCGTAGGGGTCCCTCAGTCCGGTGATAGCACTGCTGATAATTCCTGCCAGATTGACCTTGCGAACGCGTCCATTATCAGTGTCAGCGATATAGAGATTGCCGGCACCGTCCACCGCCACACTCGTGGGATATCCTGCTATACCGAGGTATTGGACGTTCCCGAGCGAGAGTGAAGCCGCCGTAGCCATGCCACCATCACCGGAAAAGCCCCGACCACCGTTGCCCGCCACGGTAGTAACGATCCCGCCTGGGCCAACTCTGCGGATCCGCTGATTTCCCGTGTCTACAATGTACAAGTTGGCTGCCGCATCCAAACCTAATCCAGTAGGCGCAAGAAGGGACGCGCTGGTGGCCGGACCCCCATCCCCAGAGAACCCGGCGGCGCCATTGCCGGCCATGGTGGAAATGATTCCGTTAGGGGCGATCCTTCTGACTCGGTGATTCCCGGTGTCAGCAATATAGAGGTTGCCTGCCGCGTCCGCCGCTACGCCACCGGTGAAGTCTGTTATGTTTAGCTGTGCGCTCACCGCTGGGCCGCCGTCACCGGAGAAGCCGCGGGAGCCGTTGCCAGCCACAGTGGTGATGATCCCCTGCGCAAAGGCCGGAACTGCGTTAAGCCCGGCCACGCAGACCATTAACCAGAGCAATGAAACGGCGCGTCGTTGCATGCCGCCCGCGAACCCAGTTTGAGCAAACGCCCAGGCTGTCGGAATCGCTGTCAAGGCGAACATAGAAACGAGAAGATGAGAGGTCCGGCATGATGGATGAGTACGAATCATGGCTGTGCTCCCTTGGATCAGAAACGCGATTGTTTACCCTTCAAACCATTCGACTTTCTCGGCCGCTCAATCCGGGGTCCTGGCGTATCTGTTCCCGGAACATGCAGATTTCATTCGTGCCGTTGGCAAGGAGGCCGGCTATGGCTCAGATTCGTTCGCGTTGCCACTTGAAGATCGTTGCCTCCGAGACCACCAGAGCGATCCGAGTAGAAGTAGAGAGTCGTGCCGTCAAACGAGAGGGCCGGGGCCCCATCGTTGAAAGCACTGTTTACTGTTGACCAAAGGTTCACGGGCGTTGACCACGGCTCGCTTGTGTCCTCTCTCGTCGCCACCCAGAGGTCGAGCAGGCCCTGTCCGATGGCGCGATTAGACGTAATGAATATTTCCAGTCCGTCACGGCGGATGGCGGTACGGGTATCACGCAAATGGCTGCTGAGTTCCGGGACCAGGCAGACGGAGCCGAATGTCTCGTCGTCCTGAAGTGTGCTCGTATAAATGTCAAAGTCGCCGACCTTCGGCCCATTGCAATCGCCAGCGTCCCACGGCCTATTGCTCGTGAAGTAAAGGACGGTGGACCCTGTTTCCTTATCGTCGAAATAGGTTGGACCCTCTTCATCGAACGTTGTGTTGATGGCGGGGCCGAGATTTACTGGCGGTCCCCAGTCGAAATCGTCACGTCGGTTATGGCGCCGAGAAACCCATATGTCGTTGCCGCCATGACCTCCGGGGCGGTTGCTTGCGAAAAAGAGCAGGTGCTCGTCGGGCGAGAGGGTGGGAGCATTTTCTGTGCTGCTGGAGTTGACTCCTGACCCAAGGTTTTGCGCTGGCCCCCAGGGATCGTGGACACTGCCGCGCTGGCAGACCCAGATGTCTAGACCACCGACTCCGGGCGTGCGGTTGGAAATAAAGTAAAGACTCAGCCCCTTCCTGGAGATGGCCGGGTGCTGATCAATTACCGGCGAGTTGACAGTCGAGCCAAGGCTGTCGATGTTGACTGGCGCGCTCCAGTCAGAAAACGCGACTGGCCTGTCGGGATCACTTGTCGTCGATGGCTGAGCGGCTCGCGAAAACGAGCCAGGCGCTAGAAGCAAGCCCGCAAGCAAAGTAACCAACACAGCAAGAATGAAATCGCTTCTTTTGAACATCTTCGTATCCTTTCTGAGTAAAGCGCCGCAATACGAATGACATCGCGGAAGCTTGTGAAAGACCGCGCGGCGCCGTTGACTGCGTGACTTCTGTTCTTCTCATCTCGGCGCTCGGGGGTGTCCTAATTCGAAATCTCTGTGCCTCCTCACTGGCAGCACGTTGCAGAGAACTGTGGTAAGAAGAACGAGTCTGGTTACTTCGCCAAACTTGTTAACTTCGTCGAAGTCGGCGGCGCCGGTTACCCAATCGAGTAGAAGTCGAGAGATCATTCTGGGGCTACGGCGCGCAGGGAAATCCCGGCGGGCACGTCAGACGCCTGCCGGTGAACAGGTCTCCATTGACCTGGAGCTGGTTGTTGAGAGGCGTCACGTGATCGAACGGGTCTAGTAGGGGGTTGTCGTAGTCGAGCCCAGAGGCCAAGGACGACTCGTCCGCCCGGATATTGAACGTAGAATCGCGAAGGTGTTTGTTGGTGTTGATGAGGCCAGGGTTTCTCGTCACCACCCCATTGAGCATGAAGCCGGCGAAGATCCCTGCTCGGCCATTGCCGATGAGATCGTTTTCACGCAGTTTTCCCGTGAAAGTTGCGGTGAAGACACGAGGGTTGGACCTGGTGGCGAACGCACCCTCTACCGTAAGTCCGTATTCCCCGTTGTTCGTGAACGAGTTACGCTTGACCATTGCCGTGACGTTGGCGGTCATGGGTTGATTGTTGGTCGTATCGTAGAAGAGATTGCCGGACACATAGCTTTGAAAACGAAATCCAAAGGTGTTGTTGCGGCTGAAATCATTTTCAGTGACTTTGATCGTGAGCTTATTGGGAACCTCTTCCGGATGGAGCGCAGGATCATACATCGTTTGTAGCGGACTGCGGTTGGGGTCAGTCGCCCGCAATTTGACCGCCGCAACGCCCACGGCTACGGTCCCTTGATTGTTCCGCGTCACCCGATTGTGTTGCAACACGACCGTGGCCGGGTAGATGTCGCTGCCGGCCGTAACGAAGAATGCGTCGTTGCTGCCGTAAACGAATTGTCCTCGGATCTTGCCGGATGACAAACGAGTGAAGGTAGCGATCAGCGTTCCACGAGAGACATTGTGATCGATCAAGAAATCATCGACCCGATCGACGAAGATGGCCATGCCACTCGTTGCCAGGTTGGTCGCCCGGCCATCGAAGACGAATCCCTCGACCGAAACGTCCGTCAAACTCAAATCTGATCGGTCACTGGTAGGGCCAACGATGAACAGGTCCTGGCCGGACTGGAGGGGAGTGAGCGGTGTGATCAATGTTTCGGTACCGGCTTCGATGCACGGAGCCGGTAGAGCGGGTGCGCCTGGGCCGCAGTCTTGCGGCAAGCCTGCGTGATCCTCGATGAGTTTGGTGCTCCCGCGTAGCGAAAGCTTCGAGATATTAAGATAGATGGGGAAGGCCTCGCTGTAGACCCCAGGAGCGACGTGGACGTTGATCTTCGAATGCGGCTTTCTCTGCCGGATCTCTCGAGCTTGTGCGATGGCCTCGGTGATCGTTTGGTACGGAGCGGCAGCGCTCCCGTCGCCACCCGGATTGGCACCGGCATCGACAAAGATACTATCGCCCCGTGCTTGCCCTCCGAAGACGGCAATCACGAGCGTGAACGCAGTTAGAATCATCATCAGGTTCATTGGGCCAATTGACGCAATCAGAGAGCTTTTGAATCTGTGCATGGAAAGTCTCCTTTTCCATTCGGGGAAGCGGTCGCCTCATCTCTGAGGTGAATCTTGTTTGCTTTTGCAATCTCTTACCTACCAACGCGCCAAACTTCTCCCAGACCTCTAAGGATCTTGAGAAGCTTTGGTGAAAACGGTTTCCACTCACAGGTACGGAGACATTCTTTCGAAAAGAGATGCGGCATTACGGGCGAAATTCAAAGACTTCCTCCGGTGGTTAGAGGTTTCCAGTCCAAGTGGCGCGTTCCGATATAAGACCTGCCCGAATAGGGCTCAAGGTGTGGCTTCTGAAGCTTGTGTGAAGC
Source organism: Pyrinomonadaceae bacterium (assembly GCA_013817595.1). GTDB lineage: Bacteria > Acidobacteriota > Blastocatellia > Pyrinomonadales > Pyrinomonadaceae > PSRF01. The sequence continues at coordinate 45,004 of JACDCK010000001.1, forward strand.
TTGTGAGAATCCGGTTGGTATGCTTTCCGCCGGTTAATGCAAGTGATATCATCGCGGCCTCGCGATCATTCTCCCGGCCCAAATGGGGCTGAGGCATCATGATTCCGGCGCCACACGAAGTCACTCAACTGCTCGTTGCCTGGGGCGACGGGGACCAATCGGCCCTCGACAAGCTGATGCCCCTGGTATACGACGAACTGCACGGGCTGGCCCATCGTTACATGGCTCACGAACGGCCGGAGCATACGTTGCAAACCTCAGCGCTGGTTAATGAGGCCTACTTCCGGCTGGTCGATCAGAGAAACGTGCATTGGCAGAACCGGGCTCAGTTCTTCGGTATCGCTGCTACGTTGATGCGCCGAATCCTGGTTGGTTATGCCCGCCGTCGCAATCGGGTCAAGCGCGGTGCCGGCGCATTTCAAATTTCTCTGGACGAGGCAGCCATCCTCTCTCAGGAGCGCGCGGCGGATATGGTGGCCCTCGATGAAGCGCTCGAGAACTTAGCCGCCGTTGACAGGCGGAAGAGCCAGGTTGTTGAGCTACGTTTCTTTGGTGGACTGAGCATTGATGAGACGGCCGAAGTTTTAAAGGTCTCTCCGGGCACTGTTATGCGGGATTGGACTCTGGCGAAAGCCTGGCTGTTAAGAGAAGTGATGGGTGACACTGCGGCTGGAGTCAGCAGCCCTAAATAGTTTTCATCCCTCAGGTCTAGACTCGAACTCCGGACTCTTCTTTTTTATGAATCCTGAACGCTGGCAACAGATTGATCAGCTCTTTCATTCCGCGCTGGAGCGGCACGGCGGCGAACGCGTCGCCTTTCTAGCCCAAGCTTGTGTCGACGACGAGCGGCTGCGCCAGGAGGTTGAATCGCTCCTCTCATTTCACGATCTCGCAACAAGCTTTATTGAAAAGCCCGCCGGTGACGCCGCTGCTGAGTTGTTGGTGGAGCGCCACGCCCGGTTGACGCCAGGAACGATGGTGAATCGCTACAAAATTCTTGACCTCCTCGGCAAGGGAGGCATGGGAGAAGTCTACCTCGCGGAAGACATCGAACTGCATCGGCGTATAGCACTCAAGGTTCTTCCTGCGGGTTTCACCAGAGATTCTGACCGCGTTCGTCGCTTTGTGCGAGAGGCTCACGCGGCGTCGGCACTCAATCATCCAAACATTGTTACGATTCACGAGATCGGCCGACTGGATGACGTGCATTTTATCGTCACGGAGTTCATCGAGGGACAGACTCTGCGGGAGCAGTTCCGCGCCGGAGGAATGCTGCTAACCGAAGCTCTCGATGTAGCGATTCAGGTTGCCTCGGCCCTTGATGCTGCCCACTCTGCCGGAATAGTCCATCGCGACATAAAACCTGAAAACATCATGGTTCGGCGTGATGGTTACGTAAAAGTTCTGGATTTTGGTCTGGCCAAGCCTACTGAAAGTCAGGTGCCGTCGCAGGATCTTGAAACTGGAAGGGAGCCTGTTGGAACGAATCCGGGAATGGTGATGGGCACTGTCAATTACATGTCGCCGGAGCAGGCGCGAGGTCTTGCTGTAGACGCGCGCACTGATCTCTGGAGTCTTGGAGTGGTGCTGTATGAGATGGTCACGGGCCGTGTGCCGTTTGGGGGTGAGACGACCAGTCATGTGGTCGTCTCGATTCTGGAGAGTGACCCGGCGCCGCTGGCACTTCATAGTGAGTTGCCACCGGGACTTGAACAAATTGTCAGCAAGACTCTGCGTAAGGACAAGCATGAGCGATACCAAACGGCCAGCGATTTAGCGGTTGATTTGAAGAGCCTGAAGCAAGACTTGGAGGCTGACGCTAGATTACAGAGTCCTCTCCGCCCGGATCGAAGGGGAGGGGTCACCGCTACCCGGAGTGATGGGCCGGCGGCAGCTGAAACTATCCATCGATCTACTGCAAACACCGCTGATGCCGCCGTGGGACAATCGACATCAAGCGCTGAATATCTGATCGGCGAAATCAAACGCCACAAGCGCGGCGCTGTACTCGGTGCGGCGGCTATGGTCCTGGTGCTCGCCGCGCTGGCCTATATTTTTTTCTTGAAGGGCGAGCATTTCGCCAAAAGCGCCGGGGCGATAGATTCGGTAGCAGTGATGCCCTTCGTTAATGTGAATTCTGATCCCAGCGTGGAATATGTCTCCGAGGGGATCACCGATAGCATCATTAACAGCCTCTCACCTCTGTCCAATCTAAGAGTGATGTCGCTCAGCTCGGTCCTACGCTACAAAGGTCTAAAGGTAGACCCTCAGGTGGTAGGGCGCGAGCTGAATGTCCGGGCGGTCTTGATCAGCAGGCTGACTCAGCAGGGAGAAGGTCTTTCGATTAGCACTGAATTAGTGGATGTGCGAGACAACAGTCGTCTCTGGGGTCAGCAATACGACCGCAAGCTGGCAGACATCCTATCGTTGCAGGAAGAGATCTCGCAGAGGATATCCGAGAAGTTGCGGCTGCAGCTCTCTGGGCAGGAGAAGAAGCAAATCGCAAGGCGTTACACCGCAAACACGGAAGCCTATTTGCTCTTTCAACAAGGCACCGAACATTTCCGCACCCGGACAAGAGTGGGAACGGAGAAAGGCATTGCGTATTTTGAGGAGGCGATTAGAAAAGACCCGACCTACGCCCTGGCTCGTGTTTGGTTGGCCAAGGCTTACGGTGATGTCTCGTCCCCGCTGCCCTTCAAAGAGCGCCGGCAAAAAGTGTACTCGCAACTGCTGAAGGCACTAGAACTCGATAACGACCTAGCTGAAGCTCACGCCCTGCTTGGAGGTATCAGGCAGGACGATGGAGATTGGGTGGCTGCCGAGAGAGAATGTAAACGTGCCTTAGACCTTGATCCAAACTCAGTCCTGGCTCACGGTTTTTATGCTAGTTATCTACAACGGATGGAACGGCATGATGAATCCATCACAGAGTGGAAACGAGCGCAGGAGCTTGATCCGCTCTCGGTAAGACCGCACTCAGATGTGGGATACGCCCTATACTTCGCGCGCCGGTACGACGAGGCGATTGAACAATTCACGAAGACAATTGACATGGATCCAAAGTTTGCCCCGGCGCACGCGCGCCTCGGGGCTACCTATGTGCAAAAGAAGATGTATGAAGAGGCCATCCTGGAGTTGGAAAAGGCCCGGGCTTTAGATGACTCTCCAGAGAGGCCAGGAAGATTTGCCTGGCCCGCCTATGCTTATGCCGTATCGGGCCAGCGAGACAAAGCGCATCGGATGCTCGCCCAGTTAAAGAAGCTGGCCAGGCAACGTAACATTCCGCCTATTAACTTTGCCATCATCTATGCGGGTCTGGGCGAGAAGGATCAAGCCTTTGCCTGGCTGGAAAAGGTCTATGAGGAAGGCAATGGTCGCACATTAGGCGAAGTCAGAGTGAATCCAATGTTCGACAGCCTTCGTTCTGACCCGAGGTTCGCAAATCTGCTGCGCCGCGTGAACCTCGCGCCGTGAAGCTGGGAGCGCAGGCGTCCCGCCTGCAATGAGCGCGAACGAAGCGAGCGTAGTGAAGCGCTAACAACCCGTGAGCTAAGACAATTCACTAAGTACACGGCGCGCTTGCATTCAATGAATCGTTTGTTCGCGCTGCGCTCCACTTCGTTCCGCTCGCGCTCATTGCAGGCGGGACGCCTGCGCGCCCAGCAACGCGCTCACAGGTTTCGACAGAGATGAAGGCTAATGCTTCCAAAGATGTTGTCGAACCGAGGGGCTGGCACAGTCGCGGCTATTTGCCGCATTTCGACGGTGGCGAGATCCCGCAGTTCATCACCTTTCGGTTGGGTGATTCATTGCCGCAGGCCGTGCTCGATAGGTGGCGGGAAGAACTGCAAAGAGAAACGGGCTTTGACATCCAGGCAGCCCTGCGCCGTCGCATTGAAGCGTATCTCGATCAAGGTTACGGCAGGTGTTTATTTGAAAGAAGAGCGGGTGGCGACGATGGTGCAAAACTCACTGTTGTTTCACGATGGCGAGCGTTACAGACTGTCGTCGTGGGTGGTATGTCGAATCATCTTCATTTTTTGGCGACGCCCTGTGCGGGGATTGAGCTTTCGGAAATTCAACATTCGCTGAAGTCCTACACAGCGCATGAAGCGAACAAGATCCTGGTCGGACTGGACAATTCTGGCAGGTAGAAGCTTTCGACCGTTTCATCCGGAACCACGACCATTACATTAAGACGATTGCCTACATTGAGAACAATCCCGTGAAAGTAGGCCTGTGTCGCGCTCCGGAGGAATGGCCCTTCAGCAGCCCGTGGTTTCGCGCGAAAAAGAAAATGACATTAGCTGTCGCCAAACGAGAAAAGGCTGACTTGTGCTGGGAGCGCGGGCGTCCCGCCTGCAATGAGCGCGAAACGAAGCGGAGCGTAGTGAAGCGCGAACAATCCGTGAGCTAGGGACAATTCACTAACTACGCGGTAGTGGGGTGAAAGTGTGGCGCATCACGCCATTACCAACTACGCGGCGTGCTTGACGGGCAGGTTGAATTTAATGAATCGTTTGTTCGCGCATCGCTCCACTTCGTTCCGCTCGCGCTCATTGCAGGCGGGACGCCTGCGCTCCCAGCAACGCGCTTCGTCGCTCCCTTTGGGTTGAAAGCCTATGATCGCCAAAAGAGCAGTTGCATTAGGTTCCGCTTTTGCACTTTGTCTCCTGTGCTCTTTCTCCTCGCTCGCGCAAACGCCGACCGGAACCATCGCCGGCGTTCTGACGGACCCAGCCGGAGCGCCCGTGGTTCGTGCACTCGTCACCATCACAAATCGCGACAGCTCGCTGACACGCAGTCTCAACACATCTGACGAAGGTGACTACAGCGCGGCGGCCCTGCCCCCGGGCGTCTACCGCGTGACGGCGGAGGCAACGGGGTTTCCTCTGCTGGAAAGTTCAGCCACGGTCCAGGTTGGTACAACCACCACTGTCAATCTCACGCTCCAGATCGGCGAAATAAGCGAAAAGGTGAAGGTGGATAACGCCGCTCCGTCGATTAACTACGAACACTATCAGGTGGGCAGCGTAGTGAGCCGCTTGCAAATCGAAAACCTGCCGCTTAACGGGCGAAACTTCCTAGAGCTTGCCAAGCTGGAGCCGGGCGTGACCAATCCTGTCCCGGGTACGAACAATCGCGTGTCTGTGCCGATACTTGGCTCGGGGGTGCAAACCAACCCGCGCATTGGCTACAGCCGCGTTACCGTGGACGGCGGGGACATTAACTTTGTTGACTCAATCGGTGCTGCGCTGGGGGTATCCCAGGAGGCCGTACAGGAGTTTCAGATCTCCACCGTCAACTTCGATCTTTCGACCAGCGTGACGACCAATGGCGCGATCAATATCGTGACGCGCTCCGGCGGTAACGACTTTCACGCGAGCGTCTTCTACTTTTATCGAGACCACAAGCTGGCCGCCTATCCCGGCCCGCGGCGTGAGCAAGGCAACCTTGACCCGTTCTTCCAAAGGCAACAGTTCGGCTTTCGGCTTGGCGGCCTAATTCGGAAGGATCGCGCCTTCTTCTTCACGAGCTACGAGCGCAACGACCAGCGCGGCGTTCTTTCGATTCAACCGCGCACTTCAGAGTTCGCCCCGCTCGGTGGTATCTTCCCCAACCCCTTTCTCGGAAATCAGTTCAACTTACGCTTCGACGTGCGCTTCAGCCAAAAACACAACGCCTTCGTCCGCTACACGCACGACGGAAACAACGTGTTCGGCCCTTCCGGCGGCCTCAATAACTCGCTGCCCTCGGGCTGGTCACGCCTAAAAAACTGGGTGGATCAGAGCATAACCGGGCTGACGAGCGTCCTCTCCTCCAGCCTCGTCAACGATCTGCGCTTATCCTACTTCTTCATCAGCTCGCCGGAAGCACCGGCCAACTCTGCAGATTGTCCCACTTGCTTAGGTGTAGGTGCACCGCGCATCAACATTGCGGATGTCGGGCTGATGTTCGGCAACGCGCGCAGGCTTTCGTTCGTCGCGCGACGCTTTCAACTGACCGAGAGCCTGGCGTGGCAGAAAGATCAGCACCGCTTCCGTTTCGGCTTCGATTGGGAACACGCTACAACCTCGGCGCAACGGCTGGAGCAGGAGCCGGCCATGATTGAGCTATATTCCCCGCGGCAGGTTCGGAACTTCAACGCGATCGTCCCGCCTGCGGCGCAGATTCCTCTGCCCTCTTCGTTTCTCACGCTTGACGACATCTTGCGGCTTCCAGTGCGAAGTTTTCAGACCAGTGTCGGCCCCGGCCTGGTCCTCCAACGGGACTTTCGCAAGCACCGCGTTACGGACCTCTACCGCCTTTACGCCACCGACACCTGGCGCATCAGCCCACGCCTGACAGTGAACTACGGTCTGGCGTGGTCCTACGAACCGCACACTCTTAACACGGCCTTACGAAACCCGAACTCCTAACGGCGATTCTGGGTCCGGACAATCTAAATCCCCCTCGCGCGCAAACCGGCAACCTCGCGCCCGCTGTAGGATTTGCCTGGGCGGCGACCCGCGATGGCAAGACGGTGATTCGTGGCGGTGCCGGCCGATACTTCGACCCCGTCAGCGCCAACTCGATCAATGTAACCAACGAGCGTGTCGCGCTGTTTCCGGCAGGCACAGGCCGACGAACGGTTCTAGGATCCGCGATCTTCTTTCAAGGCCGCGCGCTAGATTTCCCGCAGAGGCCAACGATATTTACCGCTGTGGATCTGCTGGCCATCCTCCCCGGTGTTCGCGCGGACCTAACGGGCCAACTCAATCCCGACAACCGCGATTTCACTTTCCGCAACCTCGACCTCAACAAGACGGGTTCAAATCTCTCGGATCCGTTTTATGAAACCCCGTACGCCCTGCACTTCAACTTGGGCGTGCAGCGGGAACTGGCCCGCGACTTGGTCCTTTCAGCCGACTTCGCGCGGCGCCGGTTCCTTCATACATACCTTCCGGGAATAGACTACAACCGCTTCAACCGCCGCATTAACGGCGTGCAGACGCCGGTGCTCCCCGCCTGCACCCCCGCTCAGCGAAACGATGTGACCGCAGTATGTTCCGCAGGGCAGATCACGTTTGACAGCACCTCCGGCATCGCCCAATACAAAGGACTGCTGATGCGCCTGGAAAAGCGCTTCTCGCGCCGGACACAGTTCCTGGCGCCCTACGCGATGGGCAGCTTCAAAGGGACAAACGGCCTCGGTGGCGTTGCCTTCCCTGGTACGGGATTCAACAACGACAACTGGTCCGAGAGCTACGGTCCACTACCGACCGACCTGCGGCACATCCTGAATCTCTCTGGCTTCGTTGACCTGCCCTGGCAGTTTCAAGTCGCTTTTAGCGTCTCCGCTTACAGCCGGCCGCCGTTCTCGGCGTACGTGAGCGGAATTGATTTTAACGGCGACGGCACTCAGAACGATTTGTTGCCGGGAACGACTGTGAATCAATTTAATCGGGGACTAGACGAAGAGGATCTCGCGGGGTTGGTACAACGCTATAACCAGGAGTTTGCCGGTAAACTGACTGCCAGCGGCCAGATCGCACCGCGTGTGACGCTACCAGCCAACTATTCCTTCAACGACAGTTTCTTCACCCTGGACCTACGCCTGAGCCGCACGTTCTCGCTAGGTAGCGAGCGGGTGCGCTTTGTCTTGTTCGGTGAAGTCTTCAATCTTCTCAACACCGCCAACCTGATTCAGTACAGCGGCAACATCGCCGACACGGCCGCCTTCGGTCAACCAGGCGCGCGCTCTTCACAGGTCTTTGGCTCTGGCGGTCCGCGGGCTTTTCAGTTAGGAGCTCGAATCAGTTTTTGAGACATCTGGTAGAAGAAGAGCGCACTGATCGTTCCACGTCCGAAGCTGCCCGCTAGCTACTCCTTCAACGACAACTTTTAAACCCAGGACCTTAGCCTGAGTGAACGAGGAGTCAAGCGCTGAGCCGATCGGCGAGTGATTTCGCTGCGTGCGTTACCGCTGCAATGCTGCCACCGAGAGAAGCCGTGTCTCCGACCCTGAACAGGTTGGGCAGGGAGGTCTGGTAGTTAAGCAGATCGGCGTCGGGCGGTTCCCGCATCTTTGCAAGACCGCCGACCATACCTAATTTGCGGCGGGTCATATCATAAATTGTTCGCGGGGTGGCCGTATCGATCACCTCAATGTCGCCGCCAAGCTCAGGCAAAGCTTCGTGAAGACGTCGCCACCACACTTCCAATACTGACTGGTCCTTTTCTTCATTCTGTTCTTCGTTTTCCTGGAAGGTAAACCATTGATCGACGTCGGAGAAGGTAAGCACGGTCACGGCCCGCTTTCCTTCCGGAGCTCTTCTGTCCTCCGCAGGTGCCGCAGCAAACATGAACTGAGACACTTCTGGGTCGTAATCTACATGCTCCTGCCAATCGGTGACTGCCAGGATGCGATTGTTGGGAATCCGGGATGCGGCAGCTTCGCTCATGCCCAGATAGAGCAGGTAAACTCCCCAGGTTCGCAAGTTGTTCAAGCTCTTTCTAATCTCAGAAGGAGTATGGTTGAGCCCAATCAACTTCCCGTACGTGTCCCAGAGAGTGAGATTGCTGACAATAGCCCTCGATGCACTCACCCTCTCCCCGCGCAGCAAATCAACCCCGATAGCTCGGCCAGCCGCATCGTAGGCAAGTCGCAGTGCCGGCGTGTCGAAGCGGATTCTGCCACCGCTGGCTTTTATCGAACCCGCTAGCTTCTGGGCCAGAGCCGGGGCGCCACCCCGAATCGAGAAATTCCCTCGCCGCGGAATGTTGAGGGCGAGGCTCGCATACAGATATTCACACTCCTGGCTGGTTGCCTGCGCCAGGAGCTGCAACTGAGTGTCGATGAACCTGCGAAAACGAAATGAGGTGCCTTCCAGATGGTCCAGCGTTGTGTGGTTTCTTGCTTTGATAATTCGCCCAGCGTTAACAATGTCCGGCAGCAAAGCATAGATCTGTTTCATGCTGCCGGCGGCGTGCAGGTTCGGCACTCTTCTCAGAGCACTCCGTAGAGCCTCACTAACGACCGCACTCTCCTGATAAAAAGATACCGCGCTGTCGGCACACTCAGGAAAAGTTGCTACCAGCGAAGCTTCAAACTGTTCCGTGTTTGCTGTTATTGGAACTTCAGATTGATCCGGAAGACGCACAAGGTAGGCAGGGTCGGCAGCGAAGACTTCGGGAGCTGCAACGGGAAGCTCTGAAAAAACTTGATCGTGAATCTCGCCCGCTTGCCACAGAGGATAAAGTCCGATGCCAGGGTCAAAGGTGTAACCAAACTTTTCAAAACCTGCTATGCTGCCGCCTGGGCGCGACTGCCTCTCGAGCAAACAAACATCGAAGCCCCGAGCCGCGAGCAACGCCGACACGGTGAGTCCCCCAATGCCGCCGCCCACAACGACTATCTCATGCGTCATAAACCAGACACTGACAACCAAAGGTTAGTAAGTAGCAAGACAGCGCTGGCCGTTTGCCCGCTTGCCGGCCCAAGTTTCGGTAGATGAGGCTCGATGAGTAAAAGAAGGGAGGTGATTCCGTTGAAGACGAGGTGAATTACGATGCAGGGTAGCAACCGCCCGGTGTAGGCCCGAATGATGGTCAGAGAAACGCTAAGCATTCCCACAGCAGCGATGATTCCGAAATTGGGCCAGTACTGCGGTACATGAATAAGCGTAAATAACCCTAGGACTAAGAGTACAGCTCCGGCCACGCCGACAAGACTTTGTAATGCCGCGTAGAGCACACCGCGGTAAATGAACTCTTCGACGAAAGGTGCGGTCAATACCGCGAGCGCGGCGATCAGGTAACGTGCCCCGGGTGAACTATTGATTATCTGCTCCAATTGCGTGGGTTGGTCGGCGCCTAGCAACTTTGCGATTCCGGTGCCCAAAAGAAAGAGTGCAACTCCCAGTCCCACACTCCCCCAAAAACGTAGCCGACCCGACCAGCCCCAACCTAAAGAAGCCAGGAAAGGCCGGTGCCCGAAACGCGTCACCAATGCCCAAACCAAACCAAAGGTGAGCAGGTGAGTTGGCAACAGGGCCAAAACTTGCAGAAAAATAGCAGTCTTGTCAGTTAGTGCGAGTGAAGCCAGGTTGTTTACGTATTCTGGCGAGCCGGGATCCAGACCGCGCTGCAACGAGTAGGGAATCAGGAAAAACAAGGGAATGACGGCGAGTAGGATAAGGCTCGCAACCCAAACCAGAAACGCGCCCCCAAGTCCCCAGCGCGGATTGTTAGGATCGATTGGTTCGTAAACAGGAGGACTGACTGACCTAGCCGGCTCACTAGGAGTAAGCTCACTCGCTATTGGAAACGTTGACTGGC